>JAYWEG010000022.1:0-16021 GCA_043779445.1 Bacteroidota bacterium | reverse complement strand
AAAAAAAGAAAAATATATAAAATAAATCAAAAAAATAAAACCTTTAAAACCACTAAAATTCCATTTTTGTGAAACCAAAACACATTTTTTATATATTTAACAAAAATTTGCAACTTTTTGTAATTTGCAACGTATAATAAAAAACAAAACCTAATCACAAGTAATGGCTTTAAATAATTTTAATTGGAAAAGTATTTTTGTAAACGATGAATCAAATCCCGATGCACCGAGTAAAAATCAAAATCCACCATCAGAAACAAAATTTTCCTCACCTGCAAGCGAAAATAAATTTCCATCACAACAAAATCAAAATAAATTTCCTGAAACTTCTTCGGTTTCCTACAATTCTGGGAATAATTCTAACAATCCATTCTTGGACGAAATCCTGGGAGTTTATAACAAAGGTTTTGAATCATTAAATAGTGAAGGTTTCGATTTTTTCGAAATGTACAAATCTGTTGTAGCGGTTGGAGCATCAAATCCGCAGAGTTATCAAATGGCTTTCACGATGGGAAAAACCCTAAAATCCGATTTATCCAAAGAATTTCTAATCGAAAAATCGAAATTTTATATTTCCGAAATCGAAAAAGTGTATGCCAGATACGATGCAACTGGAAATTCGAAAAACAAAGATCTAAACAATACCATCACTGCTCAAAAAAATGAGTTAACCAAAAACATTGCTGATCTAGAATCCCAAATATCTAAATTACAGTCCGATCTCGAAACTAAAAAGACGGAATTGTCCATAATTGACACTAATAATAAAGATCTATTTGCCGAAATTCAACAAAAAATAGAAGCCAATAACATCGCAAAACACAAAATATTAGAATCTATAAACACGGTTGTTACCGGAATTAACCAATATTTATAATGGACGCAAAATACGAACAAGAAAAAACGGCACTATCAGAATTACCAATTCTAAAACATTTCGACGAATCCAAAGGCGAAATCGCATTAGATTCTAAAACCCTCAAAAAAGGCGAAAAAACATTATTTTATGCTCTTGCAGCTGCAGTTTTGGGCATTGGTGGTTATTTGACTTGGACCTATATTATTCCACCATTATTCACTATGTTGGGCCAAGCCATTGCACTTTCGGCAACCGCAGTTTTCTTGGTTTTCATGGTCATGATGTATCCTGTAATTATGAAAGGACTACGTTTTTTGACCAAAAACATTCACAAAGCATTGATAAATAGCAATCCGTTCAACGAATTGGACGAGCAAAAACAAAAAATGATAAAAAACCGCGATGTTTTCAAAGCCACCAAAGCCAAACTAAAAGGACTGAAAACCGAAATGGAAATCGAAGGAGCAAAATCCGAAAAAGAAGCCAAAACTTTCCAAGATGATATTTTGAGTTTGCAACGACAAGCCGAAAAACTTAAATCAGGCATGGACGAAATGGTCAAACAAGACGGAATTGCAGCTAAAGATACCGATGAATATGTAGCACTTCAAAGCGAACTAGCCCGAAAATTAAGCGATTCTCAAAGAGTATCAAATCAATACGACCAAAGCAAAAATTTTACTCAAAAATACGGAATTCGTGCCAATGTACTTGGTAAAATGGACAGAAAACTAACCTTGGCAGGAACAGCAATCGACATCAAAATTGCCGATTTCGACACGACAATAGTCATGTTACGCAAAGAATATGAATTTGCCAAAAACGCCAAACAAGCCACCGAATCTGCCAAAAGCGCCATGATGTTCACACAATCTTGGGAACTCGATTATGCGTTAGAAGTCGTAACATCTACCATTGCGCAAGACATCGCAAGAACCTCAGAAAACCTTTTAGATATCGATACATTAACCTCCAAATACTCTGTTGACAACGACGAATTATACTCAAGATTAGACACTTTGGCGGACAAAATCAAGACTGGAGACAACACGATTCCTGATTCATCGAAATACGCCAACCCGAATTACAAAATGACCAAAGACGACAAACTCGCAAGTGGCGGATTTGGGGATATTTTCTAGGATGATTTGGGCGTTACGGCAAAAAAAGCCGTCGGGCTATTCGCTCCCAATTTTTTTGGCGAAGAAAATCGCCAAAAAAGATTTCCGCTTCTATCCCTAACGCAAAACCTGGTCAATTATGAAAATTAAATAACTGAATTTAAAAAATAAATATTAAGCAACAATTTATTAAGAGTCTCTTCTCCCTCACTTTCGGGAAGGGTTGGGAAGGGGAAAACAAAAACTAAATTAAATACAAAATGGGAAAAATTTTAAGAACAGAAAAACTAACAACATTTTCAGAATTTTTAATTGTTGCCGCAGGAATTGGGGCAATTCTTGGAGCGGTCTATTTTATTTCACCAGGAATAAAAACTGCAATGTCTAAACAACTTTCCGGAATAGATGTCAATTCTACAGATGTAAACAACGTTTCAAATGCTGAAAAAATACAACTTCCGTCAAAAGAAATTTCGAGTTTAGTAGCATCAAAACCTTTGGTGCGTATTGCAGGTTATGCTTGGAATGCCGAATCTGGAATTATCGTCGCAAATGGTGGCGCAAAAACCACAAAAGGTTCATTAATGGAAAAAAACGGAGTAAATCTCGAAATCATTCGTCAAGACTGGCTTTCGGAATTGCGCAACATGCAAATGAAATTTGTAGAAGAATTTGACAAAGGCGCCGCATTTCCAACATCGGACAAATCTGTTTTTGGAATCACAATCATGGGCGATGGTGCACCATTTTACATCAGTTCGGCACAAAAAGCATTAGACGAAAAATACGGAAAAGGAAAATACCATTTACAAGTTTTTGGAGCTATCGGAATGAGTTATGGCGAAGACAAACTAATTGGTCCACCAAATTGGAAATCTGATCCAAAGTCTATGAAAGGTTCTGTGATTTCTGCTGTCCTTGGCGATGGCGACTGGGTTACAACTGTGAATTATTGTTTTGCAAATGGTTTGAAAGTAAATCCAGATCCAACAACTTATGATGCTGATGCTGTTAATATTTGGGCTTCAGAAAATGATGATTACATCAAATCTGCGGAGGAATTAATTAAATCGCAAAATACGGGTTGGACCGTTTCGTTAAAAGAAGTATCTAATGGAAAATTGACAGGAAAATCTATAAATCATAAAATAGATGGCTGCGCAACATGGACTCCAGGCGACAAAACTGTTTTTGACAAATTATCTGGTTTTCAAGATATTGTTTCGACTAAAGAATTTAACAATCAAATGCCTTGCGTGTTGATTGGTGTGAAAGAATGGGCAACTAAAAACCCAGAAATTGTTTCGAATATTTTGAAATCTACCCTGACGGCTTCTAACCAAATGAAAAACTACGAAGATTGGAAAGTTCGTGCCTCCCAAGCCGTTGCAGATACCTACCAAATGGAAACTCCAGAATATTGGTACAAAATGTTTAAAGGCGAACAGGCAACCAAAAACGGAATTACCTACAACATGGGTGGATCAAAAGTATTTAATTATGCTGATGGTATGCAATATTTTGGTATGTCTGATGGCGTAAATAGGTATAAATCAGTTTACACTCAAGTTTCGGGTTATTTGACCGAATTGAATCCGTTTGGGTTTAATGAAAATGTTGGCGAAGTGGTTCCTTATGAAGAAGCAGTGAATTTATTTTTCATGAAAAACATCAACGACATCGAATCTTCATCGGCCGACAAAGCAGATTATACGGCTCAAAAAACGGAAGTTATGGCTTCTGGAGAATGGAATATTAATTTTAATTCGGGCAGCGCATCGGTTATGGGAAGTTCTAATAAAGACTTAGAAAAAATCTATAATTTATTAATTCAAGCCGAAAATTCAAAACTCACAATTGTTGGACATACAGATAATGCTGGAAATCCAGACACCAATATGTCATTATCTAAGTCTAGAGCACAAGCCGTTGTAGATTATTTAAAACGCAAAGGAATTCCAGAATCTCGTTTCCAAATGATTGACGGAAAAGGCGCCAATGAACCAGTGGCAGATAACAATTCGGTTAGCGGAAAAGCCAAAAATCGTCGAGTAGTAATTAATTTCTTGAAATAATAATCCTAATTCCGATCTAATTCCCTCTCCTTTGGAGAGGGCTAGGGAGAGGCTAATATATGCTTAAACTTTTCACACCTTTCGAAAAAATATCCAAAACTACGAGTACAATTATTTTGATTAGTTGGATTATATTTTTACTTACCCTTTGGTTTGTTGGTACAATGGGTACAAAACACTTGTTCCCAAACCCTACTCAAGTATTAGACGGTCTACAAGGTTTGTTTAATGAAGGATTGGTCGTTCATATTTTCAGTTCATTACAATTGTGCTTTTTTTCGATAGTTTTGGCAACATTTTTTGCATTGTTATATGCTTATTCGTTTCCTATTCCTCTATTGAAACCAATTTCAGAATTTGTAACAAAATTTCGTTTTTTGCCTTTAACAGGATTGACCTATTACATTACAATCATCATTCATGATGCTCGAAACATGCAAATTTGGATCATGGTTATATTCTTGACTACATTTTTAACAACTTCACTAATAGCCATCATAAAAGACATTCCACAAGAAGAATTTGATCATGCTAAAACCCTCAAATGTTCTCGCTGGGAAGTGCTTTGGCAAGTAATTGTTTTGGGTAGAATAGATTATGTAATTGATGCCATTCGTCAAAATCTGGCTATTACTTGGATGATGCTTGTTACTGTAGAATCCATAGTAATAGCTTCTGGCGGATTGGGATTCTTGATAAAAAATTCAGAAAAATTTGCTAATGCTGGACGAATTATAGCTTTGCAAATCATTATTTTATTAATTGGATTAGGTTTAGATGCAGGAATTAATTTCTTGAGAAAAGCTATTTTTAGATATTCAAAAATATAATAAATTATGGAACACAATTTTAAAGAAACATTATTATATGTAGAGAATATTAGTGTGTCTTATGATAATAAAGTTATCATAAAAGACATGAATTTAACCGAGAAAGATGTTGTTAGAAATGGTGTAGAAAATACAGGTCAAATTATTGCTATTTTGGGTCGTTCTGGTCGTGGTAAATCGACATTTTTTAAAGCATTAACCGGCCTTGTAGAACCAAGTTCAGGTAAAATTCTTATCAAAGATTTTGAAAGCAAAGAAGCCAATGCCGCCAAACCAGTTAAAGAGGGAAATATTGGATTTGTAGATCAAAAATATACACTATTTCGTCACAAAACAGTAAATCAAGCTTTAAAATTTGCACTTCGAAAAACCACTTTATCTGAAATAGAAAAAGAAAAAAAAATTAAAGATTACATCTTGAAATGGGGTTTAGAATCGTGTGTGGACAAATATCCGAATGAACTTTCAGGCGGACAAAGACAACGAACAGCAATTATTGAGCAACTTTTTTCGTCGGATCAATTCATCATTATGGACGAACCTTTTTCGGGACTAGATGTCGGAAATATCGAAGAAGTCAAAAAAGCCATCGATTTGTTGAGTTCCACATCAGAATACAACACACTATTGTTTTCGACTCATGATATTAAATTGGCAATAGAGTTGGCACAATCCATTTATGTAATTGGTTATCCTACAATAAATAGCAAAAAACAAAATTATGGTACTGTAGTTGCCAATTACGATTTGCGAGAAATGGGCTTGGCTTGGAAAGAATATGGAGAAGAGCATCGAAATTTATATAAAGAAATTGTGCATCAAATGATGGTTTCTTAGATAAAATTATACTTTTGAATATTAAAACCTATTTAATAAACGATTTGTTTTCCAAAAAAATATTTGGCTTGTCCTTGATTATATTTGGAATAAGTACTTTTTTTTCGAAGAATCATTCTGCTATATCTTTTGGAATTTGCATAATATATTTTGGTTTATTGGTAAGTTCTGTAAAAGGAATAGAAATAGATACAGAAACCAATAAAATTAGAGAGTTTATTTCAATTTATGGCATAAAGTTAGGAAGTTGGAAAATTGCTAAAAAGCCAGAATATGTATCCGTTTTTACTGCGATGTATTATGATGATGAAGGAAGTAAAAATGAAATCTTAAACGTCAATTTATTTCTTGAAAACAAACATCACATTACTGTTTATCAAACTGGTGATATGGAACTTGCCTTTGAGATTGCAAATTTTTTTAAAGAAGTATTAAATATAAATGTTCTAGACGCTACCAAAAATGAAAGTAAATGGATTTAATAATAATTAAAAAACTTTGAAAAAAATCAACCCATTAACATTTCTAGAAGACTCTTTTTCATCTTTAAAAGAATATCTTGACCAAGAAACAAATGAAAAACAACAGTTTTTTGATGCCAATTTCATTCAAAATCTAAAACTAGAAACGACTCAAATTATTTCAATTTGTGAAGATTTGAATAAAGACGACAAATTTGTTCAGAAAATAAATGCACTTGTCAATCCAAGTTCTTCCGAAGGATTATTGTTTAGGGCGCAACAATTTTTTATTTCGGATTTGATTTATTTATATAATTTAAAAATCGAAAATCAAACCGAAAAATCTCGTTTCGCTTTGGCGTATTATTATGATGCATTACGAAACAATCATTTTGCTGATGAGCGAGGAATTTTGACTTTAAATAAATTGGTTGCATCTAATGAATTCAAATTACATTTAGAGAAAATTCGCCGTGAAAATATCATTTTATCATTCGATGAAAGTCAGAAATTTTCTTTCTTGACCAAGGTTTTAACTTCGATAAAATCAAATAAATTACCCGAAATAAAATTCAAATTTCAAAAATTTATGCAATTTTCATTCGATTTAAATTCAGATGATAAAATTGCGAATGATTTTTTAGTATCAAATGAAAAACCAATTCAAAACAACAAAATTTCTGAAGTAAAAGACGAAGATTCTTTAGAAAAAGTGCTCGAAGAATTGAACAAATTAATTGGTTTAGAAAACGTAAAACAAGACGTTACCGAACTGATAAATTTATTAGAAATCCAAAAAAAACGAACCGACCAAGGTTTAAAAAACATAGAAATCACACTTCACACTGTTTTTCTTGGACCACCGGGAACGGGAAAAACAACTGTTGCTAGATTATTAAGTAGAATTTTTAAACATCTAGGATTTCTTTCAAAAGGACAATTATACGAAACGGACCGCGAAGGTATGATTGCAGGATTTGTGGGACAAACTGCTACCAAAGTTGACAAAGCCATTGAAGAAAGTTTAGGTGGCGTTTTGTTCATCGATGAGGCTTATGCCTTAACAGCTAATAGTTTTGGTAACGATTATGGCGCCGAAGCTGTGAATACTTTATTAAAAAGAATGGAAGATCATCGCGAGGATTTGGCGGTTGTTGTGGCGGGTTACGACGAACCAATGAAACTTTTCATAGAATCGAATCCAGGCTTGCGATCTCGATTCAATAGGTTTTTCACATTCGAACATTTCAAGCCCGAGCAACTGATGTTAGTTTTTGAATCGTGTTGCAAAACATCAGATTTTGTTTTGAGCGACGAAGCCAAAGAAAAACTTTCCGATACTTTCGAATTATTATATTCCAAGAAAGATCAAGGCTTTGGAAACGCCAGAGTTGTCAGAAATTTATTCGAAAAGTGCGTTCAAAACCAAGCGAATCGAATTGTGAAAATTAAAAAAATTACATCAAAAGTCCTCAAAACATTATCAGAAGAAGATATTCCAGAACCAAAAGAAACACAAGAACAAGTTTTTTTTGCAACGGATAATGATGAAAATAAATAGTTTGTATTCTAAAAATTTAACTTATTAAAATCAATTCCAAAGAATTGAAATTTTTATAAACCAATTCTCAAAAAATCTACTATTTTTGTATCAAACAAATATTTTTTTTAGAAATACTAATCTGTGAAATCTGAAAAATCTTTGTGAAAAATAAATGAGTCTATACAAATCACTTTTCAAGCAAACACTAATCTATGGTTTGGCAACCGTTTTGCCAAGAATGATTAGTTTTTTGCTCAATCCACTATACGTTCACGCATTGCCAAAGCAAGAATTTGCCGATGTTTCCATTGTTTTCGCATGGCTAGTTTTTTTTAATGTAATTCTTTCCTACGGAATGGAAACCGCTTTTTTTAGGTTCTATAACACCCAAGAAGATAAAAAAACGGTTATTTCAACGGCCACAATATCAATATTTTGGTCGTCAATTGCATTTTTAATAATTTCTCTAGTGTATCGAAACACCATTTCAAATTGTTCCGATGTAAATGTCGAATATGTAACCTACACCATTTGGATCCTTACCTTCGACGCCTTAGCAATTATACCATTTTCCAAACTTCGAGCCGAGAAAAAACCAATGAAATACGCGGTTACAAAAATCGGAAACGTAACTCTAAATTTGGCATTAAACTTATTTTTTCTATTGCTTTTGCCTAAATTAGCTCAAGCAAATCCATCAGGATTTTTCAACACTATTTATTTTCCAAATTCCAAAGTGTCTTATATTTTCATTTCGAATTTATTGGCAAGTTTAGCTACGTTTGTGGTTTTATCTCCAAATTATTTCAAAACAAAATGGCAATTTGACAAAAGCTTATGGCAAAAAATGATGAAATATGGTTTTCCAATTCTTCTTGCCGGAATCGCATTTGCCATCAACGAACATTTCGACAAAATTTTACTCGAAAAAATGCACGTTTCCAAGTCCGATATTGGAGCCTATTCTGCCTGTTACAAAATCGGTATGTTCATGGTTTTGTTCCGAACAGCCTATACCTTAGGCATCGAGCCTTTTTTCTTTAGTCATTACGCCAATGAAAATGCATCCCAAACCTATGCCACAATAACCAAATATTTCGTGATTACAGGATCATTTATTTTGCTGTTTGTAATCGTTTTTATTGACATTTTCAAGCATATTTTAGTGCCAAATTCCAGTTATTGGGATGCAATAAAAGTTGTTCCGCTCATTATTATAGCAAATTTTTTTCTGGGCATTTACACCAATCTTTCGGTTTGGTACAAACTCATAGATAAAACAATGATTGGAGCCTATATTTCAATATTTGGTGCAATAATCACACTAATTCTAAATTTTTGGCTTGTACCAATCATGAGTTACTATGGCTCGGCAATCGCAACAATTGCTGCCTATGGCAGCATGATGATTGTGTCCTTTTATTTAGGTCAAAAAAAATATCCAATTCCCTATGAAATTAACAAGTTAGCCAGTTATATTGGCATATCAATAGCACTTTCTGCACTATCGTTCTATGTTCCACGATTTCGAGAAAGTTATATTTTTGGAATTTTTGCACTCATTATTTTTGGATTTTATATCTACAAAAATGAAAGAAATCTAATTTTAAAAATCATAAAACGAAAATAATTAAATTTTTTATTAGAAGCCAATCGCGCTTTCATTCCAATTTTTTAAAAAGGATTTTCCTTCAAAAAAAGCTCACCGAACTCAAATAATAAAAAACAGAAAAGAGATGTAATCACGGCTATGACAAACGATTTCAAAAGAAATTTTCCTTATTCCAAAAACCTTATTATCTTAGCCACTTTCAATATTAAAACACAAAATGAAAATAAATATCATCAATAAATCGCAACACCAATTGCCTGCTTACGAAACTATTGCATCTGCTGGGATGGACATGCGCGCCAATATTCAAGAACCAATAACCATTAAATCTCTTGAAAGAGTAATGGTGCCAACGGGATTATTCATCGAATTGCCAATAGGTTTCGAAGCCCAAGTTCGCCCAAGGAGTGGCTTGGCCTTTAAAAACGGAGTAACTTGTCTCAATTCTCCAGGCACAATCGATGCCGATTATCGTGGTGAACTCAAAGTAATTTTAGTAAATTTGTCGCACGACGATTTCACAATCAACAACGGCGACCGAATTGCACAAATGGTTATCGCAAAACATGAAAGAGCTAGGTTTATCGAAGTTCAAGAATTGTCTGAAACTTGTAGAGGTGCTGGCGGATTTGGTAGTACGGGCGTGAAATAGTTATTTTTAACTAATTCAAAACTTCAAAATTCTTTGTTCGATGATCAATATTCAGAATTTATTTAAAATTTCTAATTTAGAAATTTTAAATGTCGAACAGCGAACTTTGCATACCGAATATTGAAATTTTAAAATAAAAAACAATGAAAATAATAGTTCCAATGGCTGGACGTGGATCACGCCTTCGCCCACATACATTAACAGTTCCAAAACCATTAATTCCGATTGCTGGAAAGCCAATTGTACATCGATTGGTCGAAGATATCGCTGGAGTAATTAATCAAAAAATTGATGAAATTGCATTTATCATTCACAAAGATTTTGGTACTCAAGTCGAAAAAGATTTAATTACAATTGCAGAAAAATTAGGCTCAAAAGGAACGATTTATTATCAAAACGAAGCTTTAGGAACAGCCCATGCAATCATGTGTGCCAAAGAATCAATGTCTGGGCCAATAGTAGTGGCCTATGCTGACACACTTTTTAGAGCTGATTTTACCCTTGACACAACTGCCGATTCTGTAATTTGGGTAAAACAAGTCGAAGATCCAAGCGCATTTGGTGTTGTAAAACTCAATGAGAATAATCAAATTATAGATTTTGTAGAAAAACCCAAAGATTTTGTTTCGGATTTAGCCATCATCGGGATTTATTATTTCAAATCAGGTGAAAGTTTGCGTTCGGAATTGCAATATTTGTTAGACAATAACGTTGTAAAAGGTGGCGAATATCAACTTACTGATGGTCTGGAAAATATGAAAATAAAAGGCATGAAATTTGTACCTGGTAAAGTCGATGAATGGATGGATTGTGGTAACAAAAATGTTACTGTCGAAACCAATTCAAGATTATTAGGTTTCTTGCAAAAAGACGGTCAAAATTTAGTTTCTAAAAATATAAACAAAGAAAATTCAACCATCATTGAACCTTGTTTTATTGCCGACGACGTTGTTTTAATCAACACTATTGTTGGTCCCAATGTTTCACTAGGAAAAGGTTGTCATGTAATTGATTCAACAATAAAAAATAGTTTGGTTCAAAACAATTCGCACATAAAAAACGCAAATCTAGATAATGCCATGATTGGAAGTCACGCAAGTTTCAATGGAAATTTTACAAGTATTTCAATCGGAGATTATTCGGTTTTGGAATAAACCATTAAATTTCGGATTTTATATTCGTTGGAATTAATATCATCATATCCTAACAGGTTTTCGAAACCTTTTAGGTATTTATCAAAAACAATGAAAAAAGCATTTTTAGTATTTATTTTTTTATTTTCGATTTGTGTAAAATTTCCAGTTTTCGCACAAGAAAACATAGAGGATGTTGCTTCTGCTAGTGATAATTTTCAAATAGCGTATTTTGAATCCTTAAAGCAAAAAGCAATTCAAAATTATGATAAAGCCATTGAAGCATTAGAGAAATGTGAAAAAATTGAACCTAAAAATGCTGCAGTTTTTTTCGAATATGGTAAAAATTATTTTCTGTTGAAAGATTATAAAAATGCCTACATCAATTTCGAAAAAGCAACTCAAATTGATCCAAAAAACAGATGGTATTGGGCAGGAATGTACGATGTGAGTTATGCAACAAAAGATTATAATCAATCCATCATCAATGTTCAAAAACTAATTGAGTTTAAAGAAGATTATAAAGAAGATTTGGTTTCATTATACATGAACACCCAACAGTTCGAAAAGGCATTAGCTTTGATAAACGAATTGGACCAAAATATTGGAAAAACCGATAAACGGGATTTCTATAAATCTCAGATACTTCAAGATTCAAAATTTCAAACCCCGCAAAAAGATAATCTTGTTGAGCAAATTAAGAAAAATCCGAAAGAAGAGTCGAACTATTTAGAATTGATTCGGATATATTCTCAAAGCGGACAAGAAGTAAAAGCCGAAGAAATTGCAAAAAAACTCGAAAAAGAAATTCCAACATCTGATTGGGCACAGGTAAGTTTGTTTAAAATGCACATCAATAAAAACGATGGAATTAATGCAGTGAAATCGATGAATTTAGTTTTTGATAGTAAAAAAATCGATGATAAAATAAAGCATAGAATTCTAAACGAATTTTTGCTTTTTGTAAAAACAAATCCAAAATTTAATCCCGATTTAGAAAAAGCAATTGACTATTTCAAAAACGATCCAAACGTAAACGTAGCAAAAGAAGTAGCCAAATACTATCAAAATCAAAAAGACTATAATAAAGCCATTCAATATTACGAATTGCATTTAAAAAACAATACCACAGAAGACGTTGAAGCCACAATCTTGATGTTTGATTGTTATTCACAAATTGGAAATTTCGAGGTTTTATCAAAAAAAGCAGAAAAAATGATCGATTCATTTCCTAGTCAACCACAGTTTTACTACTTTGCAGGATTATCATATAATCAACTAAAAAATTTTAAGAAAGCAAAAGATTTTCTAGAAACTGGAATTGATTATTTAGTTGAGGATAAAGCGTTAGAAATCAATTTCAATATTCAACTTGGGGAATGTTTTGCAGGTTTGGGCGATGATACAAAAAAAGAGACGTATTTTTCCAAAGCCCAAAGACTTTTAAATAAAAAATAATAATTTACAAAAACAAATTGGCATCAATGAAAAAATATTTAGCCCTAGTTTTTTTAGTATTCTTTTTTTCGTGTAAAACTAAAAAAGTTGTAGCGAAATCAAATGCCACAGAAATGGCAATTACATCCGAGCAAATAATTGATAATCATTATAACAACAAAAAAGATTTTACCACATTAAACATTAGATCATCAGTAAAATACAGCGACGACAAGCAATCTCAAAATGTTACTGCGGATATTCGAATCAAGAAAAACGAAATTATTTTAGTTAGTATTCGTTTCATTGGAATCACGATGGCCAAGGCCATAATTACTCCCGAAAAAGTGCGCTATTATGAGAAACTCGGCGGAAAATATTTCGAAGGAGATTTTTCGATGTTGAGTGAATGGTTGGGAACTGATTTAGATTTTGATAAAGTACAGAACTTGTTTATTGGTCAAGCATTAGATGATTTAAAAAAAGAAAAATACAGCAATGTCATCGAAGATAAGATGTATAAATTAGATAATATTTCTGATAAAATAAATCAGAAAACATTCTATTTCGAATCGGATAAGTTTCTAGTTAAAAAACAAGAAATTGCTCAAATCGAAAAACAAAGAATGTTACAAATTTTGTATCCAGATTTTAGAGAATATCCACAAGGAGTTTTGCCAAATAGCATTAAGATTGATGCTGCACAAGAATTGCGAAGAACAACTATAAGCATCGATTATAGTTCAGTTTCGTTCAACGAAGAATTGACTTTTCCATATGCAGTTCCAGAGGGATATGAAAGAATTTTTATCAAATAAAGCATAAAATCAAATGTTAAAATACATTTTATATCTCGTATTAGTTTGTTTTTCTCTCACCATGAGAGGACAAATTAGCCAACAAGAAAAACTTGAACAGCGAAAAGCTGAAATTCAGGCTCAAATACGTGAGAACCAAAATTTACTAAAAAAAGTAAAAAATCAAGAAAAATCAGTTTTGACGGTAATTGGAATCAAAAACCAAAAAATCCAACTCAAAGAAAATCTAATCGCAACAAACGAATCTCAAACAAAGGTTTTGAACAACAATATGTATCGAAATCAAATTGTCATTAATGGATTAAAAAAAGAATTAGATACTTTAAAAGCAGATTATGCAAAAATGATTGTCAAATCATACAAAAGCAGATCAGAACAAAGTCGAGCTATGTTTGTTTTATCAGCAAATAGTTTTTTACAAGCCTACAAAAGAGCACAATACATGAAACAATATTCGAGTTTCAGGAAAATGCAAGGCGATGCAATTATCGAAAAAACAAATCAAATTTCTGGAGTTAACGTTAAACTAAATGTTCAAAAAGTAGAAAAGCAAAAACTAATCAAAGAAAATGTTTCAGAAAAATTAATTCTCGTTAAAGAAAAACAAGAACAACAAGTTATTGTAAATTCCATAAAAAAAGACAAGAAAAAAATTACGGTAGAAATTAACAAACAACAGCAAGAATCTCGACAAATCGATCGACAAATCGATCGATTAATTCGTGAGGCTATTGCAGATGCAAACAGACGTGCCGCTGCATCAGCAGCAAAAGCAAACCCAGGAAAAGTGGTTACTGTAGCAGAAACAAAAGCATCCGAATCTTCTGTTAAAATAGTTTTAACACCAGAAGGTAAAATAGAATCTGATAATTTCAAAAACAACAAAGGACGTTTGCCTTGGCCTGTAGAACGTGGTGCAGTATCACTAAAATTCGGAAATCAACCGCATCCAATTTATCCAAAATTGATGATTCACAACAGTGGAGTAGAAATTACAACCGATCAAGGATCAAGCGCAAGAGCCGTTTTTGCAGGAGAAGTTACCCAAGTTCAAGTAGTTTCACCAATAAACAAAGCCGTTATTGTAAAACACGGAGACTTTTTCACGGTATATCAAAATTTGAGTAAAGTTTTTGTAAAAGAAGGTGACCGCGTTTCAATAAAACAAAGTTTAGGAACCATTCGAACCAGTGGCGATACAGGACAAACCACAATGAAGTTTATGATTTCTCAAAACACAACATATGCAAATCCTGCCTTGTGGTTGAGTAATATGTGATTTTAGTTGTAGGTTGTAGGTTTTGTTTAGGTTTACATATTGAAAATTTCAATTATTATATTTGAGTTTTTCAACATACAACCTAGAATATAAAACTTACAACAATCTACAAAAACAACGCCTTCAATTCCGTAGCATCTTGAGCTTTCATTTTTCCGGCTAATACAAGACTCAATTGTTTTCTTCGCAAGGCAGCATCAAAGCGCTCTTTTTCGAGATCAGTTATCGGAATAACTTCTGGAACAGCAACAGGAACGCCACTTTCGTCGACGGCAACAAAAGTGTAAATTGCCTCGTTTGCTTTAGTGCGCAGTCCAGATTCTCGGTCTTCGATCCAAACATCAATAAAAATTTCCATCGATGTTCGAAAACTTCTCGACACTTTTGCCTCGACAGTTACCACACTTCCCAAAGCAATGGCTCGGTTAAAAGCCACATGATTTACAGATGCCGTTACGGTAATTCTTCTTGAATGTCTTCTAGCAGCAATACTGGCGGCTCGATCCATTCGAGCCAAAAGTTCGCCTCCAAACAAATTGTTCAAAGGATTTGTTTCACTAGGTAAAACTAAATCTGTCAATATAGTCAACGATTCCGAAGCATTTTTTGGTGCCATTATTCAATATAATTTTAAAATTTTCTTGGAGCTATTCCCGCTTTTCGCTAAATCCACGCTAAAAAGCGTGGGATATCGCTTCAATCGGGGCTAAAAAAATCCCTAGTCGTTGCAAAATTTTAGCAAACTAGGGATTCTATTCTTTTGAGTTTATTAGTTTAATTCTTGAATCAAAACCCAAGCATCTGGATTTGAAGATCTCTGAATTCGATTCATTTCCTTTCTTGCATCAACATACGAAGCAAAACTACCATACAAAACAGGAATTAATCCAAATTTATTTTCGGTCAAAATTTTTGCTTCAAAACCTTTCGATACTAATTTATTATATTCTTTTTCAGCATTTTTTTGTTTCTTAAATGCCCCAGCAACAACATGATAATTCAAAACAGTAGTTACATTTGTCACTATTTCTGGTAAAGGATTCGAAATAAAAAAAGTCGCTTCTTGAATTTTATTTTCTACTTTTTTCTGAACTTCAATTTCAACTAACAATTGATTTTTAATTAATTTGTCTTGGTATATTTTATATCCAAATGAACCTGCAATTCCAGCAGAAACCAATAAAACCGCTGCATATTTTAGATAGGAAGGAAATCCAGTTTTAGTATCAGAAATTTTAATTTTTTCTTGTAATTCTTCAACTTTTTCGATTTTTTTAGTTGAAAAGGTTTCGTTTTCAAGGTCATGATTAAAATTAAACACTTTTTTCTCAATTTCTCTTTTCACAAAAGGCGAAACGAAAGTA
>JAYWEG010000021.1:0-2530 GCA_043779445.1 Bacteroidota bacterium | reverse complement strand
CCCTTAAATTTGTTTTGCTTGCAAAACAAATTTAAGGGTTCTTACTTTACTTATTAAGTTTTTCATTAAAATCAGTTGTTTTTCATGTTTAATTTCGTCTCTTTTTTCTGACACTTGCGCATAACTCATAAATATACGCAACTCTAAAAGTTGCGTTTTTATAATTTTCGTTGATTATGAATGTTTTATAATCGACAACTCAAAAATACGCAATGCGCTTTTTTCAGTTGTCTTTTTCTATTATTAATTTCAAATATAACAAAATATTGTTTATCTAATTTAGTCAACTATCTAGTCATTTATCTTTTTTTACATTTTAATCTACAGAATTTCTAAGGGTACAAATAACTATCAACTACACAGTGTCATAAATTTTAGCAAACAAATCTTTGTAAATTTCCAACACTGCTTTTCGTTTCAGTTTCATAGTGGGAGTGAGGTGCCCACCATCGATAGACCAAATATCTGGGGTTAATTCAATTTGTTTGATTTGCTCCCAATTTCCGAATTTTTTATTTATTTCGTTTATTTCTTGCATGATTCGTTCTTGAATTTTTGGGTTCGAACTCACATCGGTATTTGATTTACCAACTTGTATGTTGTGCATTGTGGCCCATTCTCTGACAAAATCAAAATTTGGTTGCACAAAAGCTGCAGGCATTTTCTGACCATCGCCAATAACCATTATTTGTTCAATAAATCGAGATTGTTTCATCGCGTTTTCGAGCAATTGTGGCGCAATGTACTTTCCTCCAGAGGTTTTAAACATTTCTTTTTTGCGATCTGTGATTTTCAAAAATCCATCGTTGTCAATGATTCCGATATCTCCAGTATGAAAATATCCGGCTACAATTGTTTCTTTGGTTAGCACTTCGTCTTTATAATACCCCATCATAACGTTTGGACCTTTACAAAGTATTTCGCCATCTAAGGCAATTTTTACTTCGACATTTGCAATTGGTTTTCCAACTGTTCCAACTCTAAATCCTTTGTTTCGCATATCATTTACAGATATCACTGGTGAGGTTTCCGACAATCCATATCCTTCCATAATGTTAATTTCTGCTGCGGCAAAAACTCTAGCCAAACGTGGTTGCAAAGCGGCGCTACCATTAACGATTAATTCTAGTTTTCCTCCAAGTCCTTCTTTCCATTTGCTAAAAATTAGTTTACGTGCAATTTTCAATTGGGTTTCGTACCACCAACCATTGGCTCTATATGGCTCGTATTTTAGACCCAAAGCAATTGCCCAGAAAAATAATTTCTTTTTTATTCCTTCTAATTCTGAACCTTTAGCGATTATTTTTTCATACACTTTTTCGATTAATCTTGGAACACCTGTCATGACGGTTGGAGAAACTTCTTTAATATTTTCAGAAATTTTTTCAATTGATTCCCCAAAATAAATGGAACAACCCATGAATTGATAGATGTAAGTTACCATTCTTTCATAGATATGACATATCGGTAGAAAACTTAATGATCTGCTCACTCCAGCCTTGAATGGAATTCTGTCAGAGGAGTCCAAAACATTCGATACAATGTTATTATGAGACAGCATCACACCTTTAGGACGCCCTGTGGTTCCAGAGGTATATATAATTGTTGCTAAATCCATCGCATCTACATTATTTTTTCTGTCTTCGACAACATCTTGATTGGATTTGTCTTCGCCTAATTTCAATAATTCTGACCAGTTTTTGCACCCTTCAATATTGTTAAACGAATAAATTTCTATTAGATTTGGAACATTGTGTCGTATTAAATTTACTTTTTTCAAAATTTCTTCATCAGAAATAAAACAATATTTTGCCTCGCAATGATTCAAAATATACTCATAGTCTTCTTCAGAAATTGTAGGATAAATGGGAACATTTTGAGCACCAATTTGCAGAATCCCAACATCCATAACGTGCCATTCTGTTCTGTTATTGGAGGAAATTATTGCTATTTTATCATTTTTTCGAATGTCTAATCGCAGCAAGGCTCTGGAAATTGAATTTGCTTGATTGATATATTCTTGAGACGATGTTTTTTGCCAAATTCCATTTTGCTTCGTAACTAATGCATCATCAAGATTATATTTTTCAAGTTCATGATAAGCAAAATCGAATAGTCTAGTAATATTGGTCATGTTATGTTGTTTATTTTAATGCAATTTATATAATAAAATTTCATTCACAAAATTTATTTAATTTTTAATTTATTTGAGTGAAAAATGTAACTTTGTGGGCTAAAATCTAATAATATTAATTAAGTCTAAATGATTAAAGAAATTCGTTTCAAGGAATATAAAGTACTTTTATATAGAATCTTGCTTGGATATTTATTTTATTTTTTTGCACGTGTTTTATTCTATCTCTATAATTCTAAATTAGTTAAAGTAGATTCCATTTCAGAATTTTTATCGCTATCCTATTATGGTATAGCTTTTGATACGACTGCTATTTTGTATGTAAATTTGCTTTTTATACTTTTTTCAATTCTTCCGTTTTGGAAAAACACTTCAAAAAATTATCAAAAATTTCTT
>JAYWEG010000020.1:0-6303 GCA_043779445.1 Bacteroidota bacterium | reverse complement strand
TTAACAGCAAAGAGTAAAATTCAAGAAACTTTCATTGAAGTTACAGAATTGTCGAAACCCAAAAACACTAAAGTTTTGAAACAAGAAGCCATTGACTCATTTTTAGATAAGGTTTTAGAATTTCAAAATTATATTGAATCAAAAACTGTTAAAATAAATTTGTTAAATTCTAAATTTCAACAATTAACTTGGTTTGATAATCTTGATGAGGAATGTTTGTCATTGATAAAAAATTTAATATCATTATCTAATCAACTACATTCTAAAATGATTAGATATTATGTATCATTAAATTGGGCTCAAAAAAAAAGAATTGCTAATGATTCATTAAAAAATTTTAAAATTTCATTGGACGATTTAAAAGAATATAACCAAGATTTAGAGGATTTATATTTTAATTTACCAAATGACACTACTTTTTCTGAAAAGATAAAAACTTTGAGTATTTAATGAACGCATATTTTACTCAAGACTTTATTGACGAATACCTAAAATTATCAAAAAAGAAGCAATACAAAGATTTAGAAAATTTAATTTTGAACTTTTTTTTAACAAATAAATTTGAAATTATTGCTACTGGAGACAGATTGTATGGACCAAATGAAATGCCATATTTAAAAAAACGTATTCCTAATTCTGGAGGTTATAGGTTTTATTTTTTGGCTGATTTTCAAAAAGAAATAGTTTTTGTAAATTTTGTACATCCAAAAACTGGACCATATGGAATTCCAAATGTAAGCTCAGAATTTAAAAAAATAATCCATACCAAAATACTAATTGACAAACAGGACAGAGAATCCCTTTTTTTGATTTCAAGATGTTTAATTACAAAAAAAATATTATTTGAAAAAGTTTTATTATAATTAAATTGTTACAAAAATTTGGCCTTTAATTCGGCAGAGGGAATCATACAACTTTCTTTTTTTCCTAGCCATTTGTAGCGATTTCGAGCAACAAAATCATACACAAAATCACGAAAGAATCTCGGGAAAATTTCTAATACAACCGCTAATTTAAAAATGCCATCTAAGTTTTTACAGATTTCTAAAGCAGCATTCGATTTTATATAAAAGTTACTATTTGGATTATATAAAACAACACTGTCGATATTTTGATTTTCTATACCAAGATTTTTACTAATTTCTTTTCCTACTTCAGATTGTAAAGCCACGAATCTAAAAACGTCTTTTTTGTCATGTTTAATCACAAACTGCACAAACGAATTGCACAAATTGCAAACGCCATCGAACAGGATTATTTTTTTATTTTCTGGAAGATTTAGCATTGACTTTGGATTAATAAATACACTTCGACTGCGCTCAGTGGGACAAAAAAAAATTTTAAAATTTAATCAACAAATTCCAATGCTTCCATACTCACTTTCGAAGTAAAAACGCCATAATTTACTACGGCTTTGTTTTTCTCTATTTTGTCAATAGTTCCGATTGCTTTTCCGTCGTACATTCGAACTCGATCGCCAATTTTCAAAATGGGCTTTGGTTTAACGATGATTGGTTTTAATTTCTTTTCTTTTTTCTCGACCCGAATTTCTTCGACTTTTACTTCTATTTCTTTTTTGATTGCAATTTCTTTTTCTTTTTTGACAATAGATTCTTTGATGGTTGCTTTTCGGCGTTTGGAATTATCCATTTCGACAATCTTCAAAAATTCGGCAACCAATTCTTTTTTGTTTTTATTGTTGAAATATTTTTCTGAAATCGCATCTACTTTTTGACCAATGTAAATTAGTTTTTGATTAGAATCATATAATTCTTGATAACTTTCGAGTTTTTCTTTGATTTTGAGATTGGTTTTTTCTAATAATTTTCCTTCTTCACGTGCTTTCGATTCGACTTCTTTCAAATCTTGCGAGGTTTTTTCCATTCTGGAACGTTCTTTTTGCATTTTAGCAATGGTATTGTCAAAACGTACTTTTCCGGTTTCGATTTTCTTTTTGGCTCGATTGATTAACCCAAATGGAATGCCATTTTTTTGTGCCACTTCAAATGTAAAGGAACTTCCTGCTTGACCCAAAGCCAGTTTATACATAGGTTCATAGGTTTTTTCGTCAAATAACATATTGGCATTTGTGGCAAATGGCAACTCGTTGGCTAAAATTTTTAGATTAGAATAATGGGTTGTTATAATTCCAAATGCTTCACGATGATAAAATTCTTCCAAGAAAATTTCGGCTAAAGCGCCACCCAAATCTGGATCGGATCCTGTGCCAAATTCATCAATCAAGAACATAGTTTTAGCATTACATTTCTTTAAGAAATAGTTCATGTTTTTTAACCGATAACTATAGGTGCTCAAATGATTTTCAATAGATTGATTGTCGCCAATATCGGTCAAAATTCGATCAAATAAAAAGGTTTCGCTTCGTTCGTGAACCGGAATTAACATACCAGATTGCAACATCAATTGCAATAATCCAACCGTTTTTAATGAAATTGTTTTTCCACCAGCATTGGGTCCAGAAATTACAATTATTCTGTTATTTTGATCTAATTCAATAGTTTGTGGATGTGTAATTTCTTTTTTTTCGTTATTGGTTAATAACAAAATAGGGTGGAAGGCATCGCGAAAATACACGCGACGTTCGGAAGTGATTTTTGGTAATATTCCGTTAATTCTTCTGGCATATTTTGCTTTTGATGCAACAACATCAATATCACTCAAAAAATCTTGATATTTGATAATTAAAGGCAAAAAATGACGAATATTATCCGTTAAATGCTTCAAAATTCGTTGAATTTCCTCTTTTTCTTCATATTCTAAATTGCTCAATTCTCGAGAATATTGCAAGGTAGTTTCGGGTTCGATATAGGCAATGCTTCCCGTTTTCGAATTTCCTAAAATCGAACCTTTGACTTTGCGACGATACATAGCCAAAACCGCTAAAACCCTTCGATTATTGACAAAACTTTCTTTGATATCGTCTAAATATCCGAGAGCGTTATATTGCGACATTGCCATTCCAAAACTTTGATTGACTTTGCCACGAACCACACTCATATCACGTCGAATATTTAATAAATCCGGACTAGCATTGTCTTTGACCTCACCATATTTGTCTAAAACATCATCAATCATGTTGATAATGTCTTTGGTATATTCGACTTGTAAGGCTCTAGAATTTAGATTTGGATAATATTCCTCGAATTTTTTCAAATACAACAGCATAAAATTTACGGTTGTAGAAATGGCAGAAATTTTCCTGAAACTACCAACTTCAAGAAAACTATCTTCTATGGCTAAAAACTTGATTTCGTGCGAAATAGTTTCGAATCCGTGGTTTGGAATCGCATTGTTATTATCGAACGATGATCGATATTCCGAAGTTTGCAACAGTGCTTTTTCGAGTGAAATTGCATCTTGAAAAGGCACAATTTCTAATGCTTTTTGAGCACCAATTTCGGTATTGCAACCTGAAGAAATAGTTTCGAGTACGGTTGGGAATTGTAAATCTTGTAATGTTTTTTCGGTAATGGATATCATTTATAAAATTTGAAATTCAAAGTTACAAAGTTTACTTTTAGGAATTAATTAAAGTTGGTATATTTGTTAAAAATTAACGTATGTTTGAAGATGACTTTCTTGTTTCTTGGCGAAATATTTTAAAAACTGAAACCGAGAAAGAATATTTCAATGTTCTGCTCGATGATGTGCAATTTGAATACGAACATTACATTTGTTTTCCACCAGAAAAATTCATTTTTGCGGCTTTTGATAAATGTTCATTCAATGATTTGAAAGTCGTAATTATTGGACAAGATCCTTATCACGGCGAAGGCGAAGCCAATGGATTGTGTTTTTCTGTAAATGAAAATATAAAAATTCCACCATCATTACGTAATATTTTTCGAGAAATCAATGATGATTTACAAAAAATTATCTTACCAAACTCTGGCAATTTAGAACGTTGGGCAAAACAAGGAGTATTACTTTTAAACAACACATTAACCGTTAGAAAACAAATGCCAAACAGTCACAGTCATTTAGATTGGAACGTTTTTACGGATACTATTATTCAATTAATTTCTGATAAAAAACAAAATATAGTTTTTTTACTTTGGGGCAATTTTGCTCAAAAAAAAGGTTCTAAAATCGATAGAAATAAACATTTGGTTTTAGAATCGGGTCATCCATCACCAATGAGTGCCAACCAAGGAAAATGGTTTGGGAATAAACATTTTAGTAAAACAAATGCCTATTTAAAATCGAAAGGTTTAATTGAAATTGAATGGTGATCAATCTAAGGTCAATGCTCCTAAAATCTCCTTATGCATGAATTTTCCTCCAGGATATTTATCCGTGTAATCGAGGTTTAACCAAATATTTCCTCGTTCATCGATGTGATAATTGAGTTGTTTTCCTTTAGATTCTTTCGGGAAAAGTACTTTTTTAATGAGATAATTAACATTTTCTAAATCTCCTTTACGACCAATAAGAATTTCGGGATACATGTGACCGTCGGTGTGAATGAGTCTTGGAGTGCCTCCAATAGCTCGAACACAGGCAGCCATAAAAATAGAATGATCGTCGCAATCTCCCGATAAATATCGTGCAGATTCACTTGCTTTAGCAATGTAATCTTGATTTTTTGGATCAGAAACATAGTTCCAACGAGAGTTTATTTCCTTGAAAACTGCAAAACATTGAATAAGAACTCGATAATTTCCTTTCCGAATTTTGTTAAAATGTTTTAGTGTTGCCATGATTGCAAAATCTCGCACTCGGGGGTTTTCATACTCAATCGCATTTAAAATAATTGATTTATTAGGAAAAGGCAACAATTTTTCGATAATAATATCTTGAGGATTTGGATTATCATTCATGGTATAAATCATGGAATAGTAATCCTCATAGACGTTTTTGAAACCATATTTTCCAAAAATACTTCCAAAAAATAAAACAATTAAGTACAAAAAAACACTTAACAACGTTATGCGTCGCATGGCGCGAAGCACATATTGAATAATTAGTAAAATGATAATAAATAATAGGATTTGGTCTAATTGAAAAGCCCAATTTGGATCTATAATATTTCTATGAATCATTATAAATATTGGAATAGCAATCAAAATGTTCAGCAAAAAAATAATTATAGAATCCCAAGGTTTTGCGACCTTGAATTTGGAAGATAGATATCTATAAAAAAGTTTTGCTTTGTATATCATTCCACAATTGGAATCAACTAAATTGATTTCACGACTGTTGCAAAAGTACTCATTTTATCAATAATTTTTAGGTCAAATAATTGATTTTGAATTTTATTGAAGGTTTGTTGGTTAAGATTTTCCTGCGACCATTCGGTTACTGCAAGCCATTCTCGAATATCTTCGATTTTGAGTTTGTATCTTTTTGATAGAAGTTCATCAATGCCAGTAATTTGCTTGAATTTTAACGTTTTTGTGTTTATGATTTCGAGTATTTGTTTAATTTTTTTTGGATATTTTTCAAGTATTTCGTTTCGAACAGCAATTACAAAACAGGGCCAAGGCGTGGGGCAATCATCAATTTTTCTGAAAATTCCTGAATCGACTAGCGGTTTTGTCATGAAACGTTCCCACATAAAATAGTCAGATTTTCCAGAATTTAAACTTTCGACAGCTCCCTCTATTGTGTTTACGATTTCGAATTTGAGATTATTGGTTTCCCAACCTCGATTTTTAGCATTCAGATAAGCCATTAATTGTGATCCAGAACCTAATCTAGAAATGGCAACTTTTGTATGTTCAAGATCCGATAATTTATAATAATTTGATTTTGCATCAACGTGAATACCCCAAATTAAAGGGCTTTTCACATAAACCTGAATAATTGAACAATCGTTACCTGCCTCAATATCTTTTATAATTCCTTCAGTAAGAAGCACGGCTAAATCTGTTTCGCCATTTTGCAGCATTTGACACATTTTGCCTGTTCCTTCGGGAACATTTGACCATTGTAAATCTATTTTTTTTGCTTCGAACTCACCATTTTCTAAGCACAAATGCCAAGGTAAATTAAAATGTTCGGGAACTCCAACTATTTTTATTGTTTTCAATATTTTAGAAATTTAAAATTTAACAGTTAATATGAAAGTTTATTTATGCACATTTCTCTAATTTTCCATATTTAATTTAATGAAAATTTAGAATTTGTTTGAATTAGCCAATTTTTAATAAATTCTTGATGGTATTTAACTTTGAAATCAGCTACTTGAAAAGGTTCTATTTCTACCTCTTCCAACAAATCAAACTTAATTTTATTAAAATCTGCATCTTTAGAAGTTACATCAACAGTTTCCCCATCAAT
>JAYWEG010000019.1:0-2533 GCA_043779445.1 Bacteroidota bacterium | reverse complement strand
TAAGAAAAATATTTTTTAAATTCATTGAAAATAAAACATCCCTATGGAAAAAAGTTTCACGTTTCAACCTACCGTTTTGCCAAATAATTATAAAGAGTTTAGCGTTCCATCTTGGGATTCGAGCGTTGCAAACTATGAAAGTGGAAAGTTTAAACAATCATTCATTGATTTTTTAAATTATTTAGATCCAAAAATTTATAATGAATATTCGAATGCAGATAAAACCATTTTTACTATTCCTCATGGCTCTGTAATTGTGATTCTAAAAATCGAAAATAATACCCTTTTTATTGAAACTCCATTTGTGAAATTGCCAGAAACCAAGTTTATGCCAATTTTGAGAAAATGTAGTGAGGTCAATTATTCAACAATGACTTTGCCAAGAATAAAACTCGAGGGCGATGTTTTGCATTTCAAATACAACATGCCAATGGAACTTTGTAATCCTTGGAAACTGTACGATATTCTCAAAAATATTACCTATAATGCTGATAAATATGATGATGAATTTGTAGAAAAATTTGGTGCAACCCGAATCATTGAACCTATAATAACAGAATATCCAGATGAAAAAATGGTCGAAATTTTGGCTTCTTGTAAAATTATTTCAAAAGAAAGTCTAGAATATTCGCAGTTTTATGAAACTAAAAGAAATTTGAATTCTGCCATTGATTGCATTTTTATTGGAGTTTCGCGATTGAGAATGTATTGCGAACCAACAGGAATTTTGCTCAATAAAATGAATGAAACTATTGATTCATTGTATGATAACGGAAATGAATTATTCGATAAAATCAAATCGGGTAAAAATCTTTTTAAATTTATTGAGGAAATCACGCAAGAACAATTCAAGAATTATTGTTCCATTAATTTTAGTCTAATTCCAGACAAAAAAAGTGTAAATCGAGGTTATTTGAGAGAATGGATAGAAAGTCATCTTTTCAATGCGCAAAAAAATATTGATGACAAAAACTATTCAATGTCGGCTTTATACTCTTATTATGCCTTGTGTTACATGGTTTGTTATTTTCATATCGAAGATAAAGATCGAAAAGTAATAGAATATTCCTTTGGTAAAGCTGCAAACCAACCTTGGAAAGAAGCCGCAATTACACTTGAAAAAGCAGGTGATTTCTTTTTTCAAAATACAGGCGAAGAGTTTGTTTATGACAAATCATATACTGGAAATTCAGAAAATGATTTTTCAAAAGTAATTCAAGAATCGGTTTCACAATACAAAAGTTTAGTTTCGGGATTTATGTCTGCATTTACAGGAAAAAAATAATTTATAGTTATGAACAAACAACAATCAATATTCAAAATACGAACTGCAGGTGGTTCTGGAACAGCATTCTATTTATCTGATATCGACGCATTAGTTACTAATTTTCATGTTGTCGAAGGTTATCAAAAAGTATGTGTGGAAAACGTTGACAAAGATTGTTTCGAGGGACAAGTGGTAATGATTAGTCAATCAGAAGATATTGCAATCATTAAAGTAAATCAAGATTTTTCACAACTTCCAACGCTTCAACTAGCCGATATTTCAAACCTCAAATCAAGAGACGAAGTTTTTGCTTTGGGCTATCCATATGGTTTGCCTTATACCGAAACCAAGGGAATTGTTTCGGCTCCAGATCAACTTTTTCAAGGAAAAAAATACATTCAAACCGATGCTCCAATAAATCCAGGAAATTCTGGTGGACCATTAGTAAATCATGCTGGCGAAATTCTAGGAATCAACACTAGTAAATTTACCGAAGCCGATAATATTGGTTTTGCGGTTCCATCAAATCGACTCATTGACTTTGTGGCCATTTACAATAAAGAAAAATCAACTCATTTTTCTGTTATTTGTAGCAGTTGTAATAGCGCTGTAGAAACCGAAACCGAATATTGTGATAATTGTGGCGGCGGAATTGACAAAAACATTTTTGATGAAAAAGACATTAGCGAATTGGCTCAAAAAGTCGAAGAAGGAATGGTTTCAAAAGGAATAAACCCAGTAATTGCTCGTGATGGATACGAATATTGGCAATTTTATAAGGGCAGCACATTAATTCGGATATATATCTACGAAGGAAATTTTGTTTGTGCAACTTCACCAATTAATCTGCTTCCGAACGAAAACCTTGAGTCCTTGATGAAATATATTTTATCCGATGAAAATGCACCCTATAATCTTGGAACTTGGAATAAAGAAATTCACATTACATACAGAACACATTACACCGATTTGTTTAGTGAAAAATATGGAAAACAGGAACTCGATAAACTCATTGGTTTAGCCGAAAAAGCCGATTCGATGGACGGTTTTCTTCATGAAAAATATGGCTGTGAATTTTCTATTACTGCAAAGAATTAAAAGTAAAATAAATTTTCAAAAACCCAAAAACAGAAAGTTTTTGGGTTTTTTGATGCTAAAATTCAATTTATGTTTCAAAACATTTTAAATTTATTTTTTCCGAAAGTTTGCTCAGGTTGCGACTCGTTTTTATTACAATCCGAAAAAGTGATTTGTACCGTTTGCAGA
>JAYWEG010000018.1:0-16116 GCA_043779445.1 Bacteroidota bacterium | reverse complement strand
ATCATCCAAGTATTCCCACTTGGGTCTTCGATAAACACACTACCAATGGCATCATTCATGATTATTTTTGTTCCAGATCTAGTCTGTATCACTTTTTGGTCATTGCCCGCCGTGCTGTACGAAGAACTTTCGTTTCCGTTATACATCGCACCCAACACATAGGGCTTTTCGGCATTGCCACCTTCGAAACCCACGAGCACTTCCTCGCCAATTTCTGGTATAAAATACATTCCTTTTCCGCCACCAGCGTGAGGGTTTGTCATGCGAATCCATGGTGTGCTGTCCGAATTGTTTCTTTGCCACTCCATTTGCACCTGCACTCTGCCCAATCCTTTTGGGTCGTTGTTGTCTGTGACTTTTGCAGGTTGCGTAGTGGCGATTGGAATGCTATGCACATCGCCATAGGGAGGGGTTTTTGATTTTTCGGGAACCGCCACAAATGTATTTTTGTACTGTCCTGCTTCTTCGCAAGAGTGCGATACACTGGTAATGATGTAACTGCCATAGTTTTGCTCTTTCACCGCATCTTGCGGATTGCCCGTTGCCGAAAAACCCGATTCGTTAATGATCACCACATCGCCAATGCGCAATCCTGTTTCGTCGCTTTCGCCTTTGGCAACAATCAAACTCGTTGCCATGGCTTGCATTTGAGTTGTAACTCGGTCGTTGAGGTGACCAAATCCACTGTTTTCTTCTATAGCATTGGTATACAAAACATCGCCCGACTTCTGAAACAATCGGTTCGAGGCATCGAAAACTTGTTTAGAATATCCTGTGGCTTGGTAATTGATTTGAGAAGAATTGGCAGATTGCGTTTCGGCACTACTGGCATCGTAACCTGTGTATTCGAACTTTAGCGGTTTGGCATTCATTTCGATATCGAAACTGTGCAACGAGCGACCATATTCGAGTTTGATGGTGTTTGATTTTGGTTTACCAAAAATCAATTCCTCGCCATTAAAATACATCCATTCGCCTTTTTTCTGCGCCATGCGACGCAAGAAAGCAAAATCGCTTTCGCCATATTGCACCGTGAAGGGCATGGTGGGATTGTTATTGAAGTTGACCGACGGTCGCAATTGAATTCGGGTATAATCTTGCAGAATTTCCTGCGTGATGTCCGACAAGGATTTGTTCGAAAACGATTTAGAAATGGGCAAACCTTCCATGGCAATGGTCGGACTGAAACCGTTAATATGTATGGCGCCTGCGGCGCCATTGATGCGTTTGAGATTGGCTTGAGTAATGATTCCGTTGAAAACCAACGGCTCTTCGGTGACCATGCTACTTGACTTGATTTCGATTTTGATGGTTTTCCCAACATAGTTCTGTGCTTTGTCTACTGCCTCGCCAACAAATTCTCTGGGAACGGGTTGAATGATAGAAAAGGTATGATGCGCATTCGCATGTTGATTGATTGACAAGGAAGTGAAACGGGTCATGGTTTCGCCGTCGATGGTAATTGTGGTTTTGGTGCTGATCGCCATGGTAGTATTGTTTTGAAGGTTAAATTGCTTAAAATCAGTTATAGAAATGATTTGTAAACTTAACATATTTGTTTTTATTATCCAATTAAAAAATTGATATTCTACATAAAATTATTTTTTGAAAATGTTAAATTTAAGATTGTTTAATAGGAATTTTTTTTAAACTTATTTTGACCATTCAGTTTTGACAACTTTAAAACCTTTTTAGATGAGTAACATTTTTTATTTACCTTTGTAAAAAATTATTAAAATGTCACACAAAGCAGGTTTTGTAAATATTATTGGAAATCCAAATGTCGGAAAATCGACTCTAATGAATGCTTTTGTTGGTGAAAGGCTATCGATTATTACTTCAAAAGCACAAACAACCCGCCATCGAATTCTTGGTATTGTAAATGGTGACGATTTTCAAGTCATTCTTTCGGATACTCCAGGAATTATTAAACCAGCCTATGAAATGCAGGAATCCATGATGAATTTCGTGAAATCGGCTTTCGAAGACGCAGATGTACTCCTGTATATGGTCGAAATTGGAGAACGTGAACTCAAAGACGAAGCCTTTTTTAATAAAATTATACATGCCAAAATTCCAGTTCTGCTTTTACTCAACAAGATCGATATGTCTAACCAAGAACAGCTCGAAGAACAAGTTGCATTTTGGACAGAAAAAGTTCCTAATGCAGAAATTTTTCCTATTTCGGCATTGCAAAACTTTAATGTCAAAGAAGTTTTTGATCGAATTTTAGCCGTTCTGCCAGAATCACCAGCCTATTATCCTAAAGATACTTTAACAGACAAACCCGAAAGATTTTTTGTGAATGAAACCATTCGTGAGAAAATTTTGTTGAATTACAGCAAAGAAATTCCCTATGCAGTCGAAATTGTAACCGAGGAATTTTTCGAAGATGAAAAGATCATCAGAATTCGATCTTTGATAATGGTAGAACGCGAAACTCAAAAAGGAATTATAATTGGTCACAAGGGCGATGCGCTCAAAAGAGTAGGAGTGGAGTCTCGTGCGGATTTAGAAAAATTTTTTGGAAAACAAATTCATATTGAACTCTATGTGAAAGTAAATAAAAATTGGAGAAGCAATGCCAATATGTTAAAACGTTTTGGATATAATCAATAAAAAAAATCATTCATTCGTTGAAACTGATTTAAATAATTTCTGAAATGAAAATACTTCTTATTTAGTTTGCTTTTTTCTTTTAATTTCATAAAAATCAAATTCAAAAATTAAAATTGATATAAAAAAAATTAATTATGTTGAAATCATAAAAGTTAATTTTTCCAAATCTAATACTTCTCCACTAAAAAACTTTCAAAAAAAACTCCTTAAGGATTTTGTTGAGACATGGGATAAATTTAAATATTTAGTAGCAGACAAATTTAGACTGAAATTCTTAGTCTATTTATATCTCAAAAACGGAGCAAAAAGACAGTTTTCAATTCGAGATGCATAAATATAAGAATCCAGTTGGTTAACATTTGACAGTGTGGTAAATTATATTTTGAAAAAATTTGGTCTCAACTCAAAAAGCAAAAATAATAGTTTTAGATATATTTTTAGTTCGTTTTTCATGTGGATAAAATCAAAATTTCTAATACACTAATAATCCACTTTTTATAACTACATTTGCAAAATATTAGAATTTAGAATCATGAGCAATATTGTAGCCATTGTCGGGAGACCTAACGTAGGAAAATCAACCCTTTTTAATCGATTAATAAAACGTCGAGACGCCATTGTCGATGCTGTTTCGGGAGTTACTCGTGACAGAAATTACGGAAAAAGCGAGTGGAACGGAAAAGAATTTTCTGTAATCGACACGGGTGGATATATCCGAGGCTCTGACGATGTATTTGAGGCCGAAATTCGTAAACAAGTGGAACTTGCTATTGATGAATCAGATGTTATTATTTTTGTCGTAGATGTAGAAGAAGGCATAACCCCAATGGATGATACTGTCGCCAAATTATTACGAAAGGTACAAAAACCAGTTTTGCTTGCCGTTAACAAAGTCGACAATGCCATGCGTGAAAAAGATGCAGTGGAATTTTACAACCTTGGATTAGGAGAGTATTACACTTTTGCGAGTATCTCTGGGAGCGGAACAGGCGATTTACTCGATGCCGTTATCGACGCTTTTCCAGAACAACCAATACCAACTCAAGAAGAAATTGCATTGCCTCGTTTTGCAGTCGTTGGTCGTCCAAATGCAGGAAAATCTAGTTTCATTAATGCATTAATTGGTAAAGAACGTTTCATGGTTACCGACATTGCTGGAACAACTCGTGATTCAATTGATACAAAATTTGACCGTTTTGGTTTCGAATTTAATTTGGTGGACACTGCAGGAATTCGTCGTAAAGCTAAAGTAAAAGAAGATTTAGAATTTTATTCGGTCATGCGTTCTGTTCGAGCGATTGAGCATGCAGACATATGTATCCTAATAATTGATGCCACACGCGGATTCGAAGGTCAAGATCAAAGTATTTTTTGGCTTGCTGAAAAAAACCGAAAAGGAGTCGTAATATTAGTAAACAAATGGGATTTAGTCGAAAAAGACACCATGTCAACCCGCGATTACGAAGCTAAAATCAGAGAAGAACTCATGCCCTTTACCGATGTACCAATATTATTTGTTTCGGCATTGACAAAACAACGATTACTCAAAGCATTAGAAGCAACAGTGCAAGTTTTTGAAAATAGAAAACAACGTATCCCTACTTCAAAATTTAATGACTACATGTTGAAAGTAATTGAAGGATATCCACCACCAGCACTAAAAGGAAAATATGTAAAAATAAAATATTGTATGCAATTGCCAACATCAACGCCACAGTTTGTGTTTTTTGCAAACTTGCCGCAGTATGTTAAAGAAGCCTACAAACGTTTCCTAGAAAACAAAATTCGTGAACAGTGGGATTTCTCTGGAGTTCCAATCGACATTTATATTCGTGAGAAATAGTTGGGCGTGACCCTTCGTAAAAACTTCGGGTCGGGCTTTTCGCTAAATCCACGCAAAAAAGCGTGGGATATCGCTTCAATCCCTCACGCGCAAAACGCAATAGATCAAACGTCCAGGACAAAAAAATGAGATATTCTGATGAAAACCATCAACAACAAAACAATCTGGATAACAGGCGCATCATCAGGAATAGGCGAAGGATTAGCCTATGAATTATCGCAAAAAAATTGTAAACTCATACTTTCTGGTCGAAATCTCGAAGCATTAAAACTCGTAAAATCAAAATGTAAAAATCAAAATGTAGAAATCTTACCTTTTGATTTATTAGATTTCGACAATGCAAAGGAACATGTTCAAAAAGCCGTTTCATTTTTTGGCAAAATCGATGTTCTAATCAATAATGGAGGAGTAAGTCAGCGCTCATTACTTGCCGAAACGGATTTTGAAGTCGACAAAAAACTCATAGAAATTGATTATCTTGGAACAGTAGCCTTGTCTAAGGCACTTTTGCCACATTTCATTCAAAATCAAAACGGACAATTTGTAGTCATCACAAGTCTAATGGGAAAATTTGGATCACCATTCCGATCAGGATATTGTGGCGCAAAACATGCACTTCATGGCTTTTTTGATGTCTTGAGAATGGAGCATCAAAAAGATAATATCAAAGTTTCGTTAGTGTGTCCAGGTTTTATCCAAACTAATGTTTCTAAAAATGCGCTTACCGCAAACGGATCAAAACTAAATTCAGATGACGACGCTACAAAAAATGGAATGCCAGTTACTCTTTTTGCAAAAAAATTTGTCGCAGGAATTGAATCAAACAAACACGAAATTTATATTGGAGGAAAAGAAGTATTAGGCGTTTACTTAAAAAGATTTTTTCCAAAATTTTTGCACCGTTTTGTATTGAAAAGTAAAGTGAGATAAATTAGTAAGTGAAAATCAACAAATAAATTAATAACTCAAAAGTTCTTCTATGTTTGTTTTTGCTTCATCCATATTCGGAATCTTATTTTGATCTAAATTTTTATTGTATACATTCAAATAAATGAAACTTTTTATTTTATTTCTAATTTATTAATATGCAGAATTAAAATTATAGATGCAATATAAACGCTTTTTTCAAAATGTTATTTTAGATATTACCAACTTCCACTACTTCCGCCACCAGAAAAACCACCGCCGCCAAATCCACCGCCGAATCCTCCGCCACCGCCAAACCCACCGCCAGAGGAGCTGCCAAATCCCCCGCCAGAGCTTCTGCCAAGATTACTCAAAATTATCGCATTGAGCAATGTTGAACCAAAACCACCACTATTTCCACCCGAATTTCCTCCGCCTTTTCTTGAAATAATTATTATGATAAAAATAAAAATCCCAATGAAAATTAAAATCATCGAAAGTGGAATTTCTTGAACCTCGTTTTGTCGAGTTCCTTTATACTTTCCTTTAAAAACTTCAATAATAGCATCGGTTCCTTTGTCAAGTCCATTAAAATAGCTTCCTGATTTAAATTCAGGAATTATGATATTTCGAATAATTTGTCCCCCAAGTCCTGCGGTTAATTTGTCTTCGAGTCCGTAACCTGGATTTATTGCTATTTTTCGTTCTTGTTTTGCAAGTAAAACTATAACTCCATTATCATCTTTAGAAGTGCCAAATCCCCAAGTTTGCCCCCATTTTGTTGCCAATTCGCTCACATCTTCACCTTGTAAACTTTCAATTGTAATCACAACTATTTGTGTCGAAGTCGAGTCGGAATATTTAACCAATTTATCTTCTAACTGAGATTTTTCGTTACTAGACAAAACATTCGCATAATCATAAACAGATGTTTGAAATTTAGGCTTATCTGGAATTGCAAATTGCCCAAAACTAATTTGTGAAAAGAAAACACAAAGTAAAAATTGCACAAAAATCGACTTCATTTTTTTGAGTAAAATCATTTATCCTTTTGATATTTCGTTAGGCAATTCATTTAGATCATCCGATTCGTAAGGAAAATATTTTTTCAATTGAATTCCAGCAAGTAAAATCCCATCAACAAGACCTTGCTTGAAGTTTCCACGCTGAAAATTATTTGCAATAACTAATTTGGTTGTATCCCAGAAATTATAAGGTACAACATCGTTAATGCCCTTATCTCCACAAATTGCAAAAAGTTTGTTTTCGACTGCAACATAAATTAGCACTGCGTTCGAATCTTTTGTTTTTTGCATTTCGAGCTGAAAAAAAACTTCTTGTGCGCGAGACATTGCAGGAATTGAGGTTGTTTTTTCTAAATGCACTCGAATTTCGCCCGAAGTGTTTTTCTCGGCAATGCAAATAGCATCCACAATTTCTTGCTCTTCTTTAGTTGATAAAAAATCCTCTACTTTTGACATATTTTTTAATTTAAAGTGACCAGTTGCAGTTTCAATTTACTTCCTCGAGTAAAACAATATTAAATAAGTTTTGAAATAGTTTAAAAAAATTTCAAGCATCTTTTAAATTGATACCGGTACTGCGACCGAAAACCGAGACTGAAAACTTAAAATTTTACTTCAACAGGTTTGTCAGCACCCGCGACTGCTTGGAAATAGGCTTTTTCTTTATAACTTCCAAGGAAAAAACTTTGTGGCATGGCTAGAACATAACTATTATATCCTTGAACAGATTCGTTAAAACGGGTGCGAGCAGTTAAAATCTGATTTTCAGTGCTTGCTAATTCGTCTTGCAATTTCATGAAACTTTCTGTGGCTCTTAATTGCGGATAAGCTTCTACCGAAACTAATAATTTAGATAAAGAACTAGTTACACCACTTTGTGCTTGATTGAATTGCGATAACTGTTCTGGTGTAATATTTTTTGGATCAATAGTCACAGCTGTTGCTTTTGCACGAGCTTCTACTACTGCTGTTAATGTTCCTTTTTCGAAATCGGCTGCTCCTTTAACGGTTTTTACTAAATTATCAATCAAATCATTTCGGCGTTGATAAGCGGTTTGCACATTCCCCCACTCTTTTTCGGTAGCTTGACTAAAACCAAGTGCCTTATTTTTGACATTCATGACCCAGAACCCAATGATTACAACAAGTGCAATAACAATACCGATTGGCAATAATTTTCTCATAATTTCTGATTTTAAAGTTTAATTTTAGTTGTATTTAATTTATTTTTTTTATTGAATCTTTTTATTTTATTAAACACCATGTTCACAACTCATTCTTGATCATCAATAACTGTGCCTTAACTGTTTCAAGTTTACTAATGATTTCGAATTTATCTAGTGTTTTTTTCTGTCCTTCTTTCAAATGAGTTCTAGCACCTTCTAAGGTAAAACCTCGTTCTTTAACCAAATGATATATTAATTTCAAATTATGAACATCTTCTGCAGTAAACTTTCGATCTCCTTTAGCGTTTTTTTTTGGTTTTAGAATATCAAATTCTTTATCCCAAAAGCGTATTAATGAAGCATTTACATCAAAAGCTTTGGCTATTTCACCAATTCCATAATATCTTTTATTTTCGGGTAAATCAATGTGCATTAGTCGTATGATTGATTTTCTTGATTAGCAATTTTTGAAATTGCCACATATTCGGCTGCAGAAATGTTACCGTAATAAAAATTAAGAGGATTCACTACTACTCCATCTTTGTGAACTTCGTAATGACAATGAGGTCCTTGTGAACGTCCGGTGCTGCCAACATATCCTATAATATCGCCTCTTTTCACATGTTGCCCAGCACGACAATTGTAACGGCTCATGTGACCATACAAAGTTTCGTATCCAAAACCATGATTAATGACCACATGATTCCCATAGCCAGATGCAGCTGCATCCGCAGCGTCAACAACACCATCACCAGTAGCAAAAATGGGTGACCCTATTGGAGCTGTAAAATCCATTCCTTTGTGCATTTTTGTAATTTTAGTAAATGGATCGCTTCGAAAACCAAATCCCGATGCCATTCGTTTCAAATTTTCATTTCTAACGGGTTGTATGGCTGGAATAGCGGCTAATAATTTTTCCTTTGTTTTTGCCAAAGCCAATATTTCGTCAAGGGATTTTGATTGAATAACTAATTCTTTTGTCAGGACATCTACTCTTTTTGAAGTGTTAATAACTAAATCAGAATTATTGAAACCTTCTAATTCTTTATACCTATTTTTCGATGAAATTCCTGCTTTGCGAACCTCATCAGGAATTGGCGATGCATTAAAATAGATCCTATACAAATTATTATCTCGATCCTCTAAATTATCCGCAACCTCATTCATAAGATCAATCTTACGATTTAAAATTGTATATTGACTTTTTAAATTATCAATTTCTCTCGCCTGAAGTTTATCTTTTGGTGTTTTAAAAAATGGTGCATTCAACAATAATACAAAACACAAAAAACCAAACAAAGCCGATGCCAATAAAAACAATGCAAAATATCCAATTTTTTTAGATTTTTTGGTTTTTATCTTTCGATATGCCAAATTTTCGGAATCGTAATAGTATTTTACTTTCGCCATATTTTAAAAAAACCTATTTTTGCAATTCGTTTTGGTTTGTATAACAAATCTAATGAAAATTAATTAGAAATAGTCAAGAATTGAATTCAAAACTATTTCTAATACCAATAATTAAAAAATTATTTTATTTAGAATATGACTTCAAAAGAAATCCGCAAGCAATTCCTTCAATTCTTTGAATCCAAAGGACATTTAATCGTTCCATCAGCACCAATTGTTTTAAAAGACGATCCAACCTTGATGTTCAACAACTCAGGAATGGCTCAGTTCAAAGAATATTTTCTGGGAAATGGAACACCAAAATCGAATAGAATTGCCGATACTCAAAAATGTTTGCGCGTTTCGGGAAAACACAATGATTTAGAAGATGTTGGGTTCGATACCTATCATCACACCATGTTCGAAATGCTGGGCAACTGGTCTTTTGGTGATTATTTCAAGAAAGAAGCCATCAATTGGGCTTGGGAATTGCTGACCGAAGTGTATAAAATCCCAAAAGAAAATCTATATGTTTCTGTGTTCGAAGGCAGTAAAGAAGACAAGGTACCATTCGACCAAGAAGCATGGGATATTTGGAAAACACTAATCGACGAAGACCGCATTATTCTTGGTAATAAAAAAGATAATTTCTGGGAAATGGGTGATCAAGGACCATGCGGACCATGTTCCGAAATTCATGTCGACATTCGTTCCGCAGCAGAAAAAGCATTGGTTTCTGGCAAAAGTTTGGTCAATAACGATCATCCGCAGGTTGTCGAAATTTGGAATAATGTTTTTATGGAGTTTAACCGCAAAGCCGATGGTTCTTTAGAAAAATTGCCAGCGCAACACGTCGATACCGGAATGGGATTTGAGCGACTTTGTATGGCATTGCAAAACGTAACTTCCAATTACGATACGGATGTTTTTACGCCATTAATTACTAAAGTGGAGCAAATTACAGGTTTTAAATATACTAACAATACTGTCACACTGAGCGCAGTCGAAGTGAGCGAAGAACAAAACAAAACCAATATCGCCATTAGAGTAATCGTCGATCATGTGCGTGCGGTCGCCTTTGCAATTGCTGACGGACAATTGCCATCGAATACTGGCGCAGGTTATGTAATTCGTAGGATTTTGCGTCGTGCGATTCGTTACGGTTTTACATTTTTGGACACCAAAGAACCATTTATTTTCGAATTAGTCGAAGTTTTAGCGAATCAAATGGGAGAATTTTTTCCAGAAATAAAATTGCAACAACAATTAGTAACCAATGTAATTCGTGAAGAAGAATCCTCATTTTTGAGAACTTTAGATCAAGGAATTATTCTATTGAATAATGCTATTGAAGCTCATAAACTTGGTGCTTATGCACATTTAACTGAAGAAGAAAGGAAAGATTTTAAATCCCATATTATTTCTGGAAAAGTTGTTTTCGAATTGTACGATACATTTGGTTTTCCAAAAGATTTGACAGCATTAATTTTGAAAGAAAAAGGATATTCTTATAACGAAGAAGAATTTGAATCGGAATTACAAAAGCAAAAAGCGCGTTCTCGTGCTGCTTCAGAAATTTCAACAGAAGATTGGAAGGTTATAATTCCAGGAAATATAGAAAAATTCGTTGGTTATGACCAAACGGAAAACGAAGTAAAAATAACCAGAATTCGTAAAGTAGATTCTAAAAAAGACGGAATTTTATATCAAATTGTTTTAGATAATACGCCATTTTATCCAGAAGGTGGCGGTCAAGTTGGCGATAAAGGAATCCTCTCCCCAGCCCTCTCCAAAGGAGAGGGAGCTATAGAGATTATAGACACAAAAAAAGAAAACAACCTGATTTTGCATTTTGCAAAACGTTTGCCAGAGAATGTAAATGCTAATTTTTCTGCAAAAGTAAATACTGATTTACGAGATTTATCTTCGAGAAACCATACAGCAACACATTTGATGCATTTGGCTTTGCGAACAATTTTAGGAACGCACGTTGAGCAAAAAGGAAGTTTGGTCAACCCAAATAATTTGCGATTTGATTTTTCTCATTTCTCGAAAGTTACTGATGAGCAATTGTTGGAAGTTGAGAATTTTGTAAACATAAGAATCCAACAACAATTGCCATTAATCGAAAGACGAAATATTCCGATTCAACAAGCGTTGGACGAAGGTGCAATGGCTTTGTTTGGCGAAAAATATGGCGACAACGTTAGAGCGATTAAGTTTGACGAAAGTATGGAATTGTGCGGTGGCATTCACGTGAAAAATACAGCCGAAATTTGGCATTTCAAAATTGTGTCCGAAGGCGCAGTTGCAGCAGGAATTCGTCGTATTGAAGCCATAACTAGCGATGCTGTGAAATCTCATTTTGCTTTGCAAGAAAATACGCTTGACGAAGTAAAAAATGCGTTGAAAAATCCGCAAGATGTTTTGAAAGCGGTAAATTCTTTGCAAGACGATAACGCAAAACTCAAGAAACAAATCGAACAATTATTGAAAGAAAAAATCGATGGTTTGAAAAATAATTTAATTACAGAATTTGAAGTTGTAAATGGCATCAATTTTCTAGTAAAACAAGTCGATTTGAATATGACCTCGACCAAAGATTTGACTTTGGCATTAGGTACTTCCAAAGAAAATTCGTTTGTAGTTTTGGCATCAATCGAAGATAATTTGCCTAACATTCATTGTTATATTTCTAAAGAATTGGTTGCATCAAAAAGTCTAAATGCCAATGTTGTCATTAAAGAATTAGGAAAATATATTGATGGAAATGGTGGCGGACAACCGTTTTTCGCATCAGGAAAAGGTAAAAATGTTGATGGCGTAAAAGAAGCTCTAAAATCAGTAAAATCATTAGCCTCCCCAACCCTTCCAAATGAGGGGCTTTAAAAACAAATAATGGACTTATAGTATTTATTTTAAAGCAATAGTTTAATTTTATGGTATTTATTTTAAACTAATATTATAATTTTATGGTATTTATTTTAAATTATTAGTATAGTATAATGGTATTTATATTATATTTGCAAAATAATATTTTAAATTAAATGCAAAATGATAAGAGATAAAATCAATAATCTTATTGCTTGGAAAAACAAACCAACAAGAAAGCCATTGATTGTAAATGGCGCTCGACAAGTTGGTAAATCGTGGTTGATTAGACATTTTGGAAATTTGCATTTCAAAGATAAATTGATTGAAATTAATCTTGAAAAAAGCAAAAATCTGCACATAATTTTCCAACCTGATTTCGATGTAAAAAGAATCATTTTTGAGTTGAATTTAGCTTTAAATTCGACAATAATCTCTGGTAAAACCTTGCTGTTTATTGATGAAATTCAGGCTTGTCCAGAAGCTTTGGGTTGTTTGCGATATTTTTATGAAGAAATGCCCGATTTACATATTATTGTAGCAGGTTCGTTGCTGGATTTTGAGTTTAGAAATCAACCTTATCCTGTTGGTCGGGTCGAGATAATGAACCTTTATCCGATGACTTTTTTGGAGTTTTTGAAAGCCCGAAACAAAAACAATTTGGTGCAATTGTTAGCCACGCCGTTTGATGAAGTTCCAGATAATATTAATCCTTATTTCGAAGACGATTTTATGCTTTATCTAATTGTTGGTGGCATGCCTGAGTGCGTAAAATATTTTACAGAAACCAACGATTTGCTGGGCGTAAAAAACATTCAAGACAATTTATTGTACAGTTATGAGCAAGATTTCAAGAAATATCAACCCAATATCAACTCGGATTGCTTGTTAGACATTCTTGAAAATGGCACTAAATTTATTGGCAATCAAATTATTTATACCAAATTATCAGAGCGTTTTACAAGTCCAACAGTCAAAAAAGGCGTCGATGTTTTGCGAACTGCACGATTGTTGCACAGCGTTAACAATGTGTCGGTTAGCAGTTTGCCGTTGACAAGTTCAGGAAAGCAATTCAAATTATTTTTTTTGGATGTAGGATTATTGCTGCGAAAAAGCAATTTAGAATATCAAAATTTATACATAAAAAAAGAATTGTCAGCCGCTTTTCAAGGAAAGCTGTCAGAACAATTTGTAGCACAACAACTCATTGCACAAACCGAACAAAAAACATTTTATTGGGCAAGAACCGAATCGGGTGCAAGTTCTGAGGTTGATTTTGTAATTTTGAAAGACAATAAAATAGTGCCGATTGAAGTAAAATCAGGAAAAAGTGGTTCGCTAAAAAGTTTGCATTATTTGTTGGACAAAAACCCAACAATAGAAAAAGCGATTGTTTTTTCGCACGCAAAACGAGGTTTGATCGATAAAATTCAATTTGTACCTATATATTGGGCAGGACAAATGTGAAATTTTACAAATTAAATTGCACTTAAATATCAGCTATATTTTGATAATTTTTCGTAAATTTGAATTTTAATAATCTAAAATCAATGTTCAGTCTTCACTATTCTAAAATCTTATGACACGAGCCGAATTCATCGAAAAAAACGCGCATCTTTTTTGGTACATCAAGAAAGAAGCTATTCCGAATATTGGGAATGAAGTTTTGGTGGAATTTATTTTCAATTACGGTACTTGGCAAGATGTAAAAGATTTAATAAAAATTATTGGTCATCCAGAATTAAAACGCGTTTATGACGAAATTACCGATCGAAAAATTGGGAATTACATGCCAGAAATGCTCGATTTAATGAAAAGAATAACTCTAAAATATGCATCTTGAAATTCTAAATATCGAGCAAAAAGAACTGCTCCCAATTTTATCTCAATTCAAAAGAGAATATTACTTGGTTGGAGGAACTGCAATTGCATTGCATATTGGTCATCGTGAATCTATTGATTTTGATTTATTTAAAGAAAAAGACATACGTAAAAAAGATGTATATAGAAAACTTAAAAACCTAGATTACAAAGTTTCATTTGCAGATTACAACCAAATAAATATGCTTACAAAAGGTGTGAAAATTACTTTCTTTTCATTTCCATATCAATTTCCAATAAATTCAGAATTAAAAGGTTTTTTAAAAATGCCTGATTTGTTGACTCTTGGCGCAATGAAAGCATTTGCTTTGGGTCGCCGATCAAAATGGAAAGATTATTTGGATTTGTATTTTATTTTAAAATTTCATTATTCATTCAAAGAAGTTGCTAAAAAGGCGAAAGAAATTTTTAAAGACGAATTTATTGAGAAACAGTTTATTGCTCAACTCGGATATTTTAAAGGAATAAATAATGACGAAGAAGTTACTTTTTTAATCCCAAATCCTCCAAGCGAAGAAGAGGTTAAAAGTTTTTTGACGGAAGTTAGTCTTTCTGGATTAGAAGATTAATTTACTTTCTCTCTCCAATTTGCTGTCTCCACATCGCATAATACAATCCTTTTTCTAGCAACAAATCTACATGTTTGCCTTGCTCAATAATTTTCCCTTGCTCTAAAACAAATATTTTATCAGCATGCATGATTGTCGAAAGTCGATGAGCAATTAAAACCGTAATCCTGTTTTGGTCTGAAATACTTCGAATAGTTGAATTAATTTCTTCTTCTGTAATCGAATCTAATGCCGAGGTAGCTTCATCAAAAATCAATAAATTTGGATTTCTCAAAATCGCTCTAGCAATAGACAAACGTTGTTTTTCGCCACCAGAAACCTTAATTCCGCCTTCGCCAATGGTAGAGTTTAGACCATTTTCGGCACGTTTCAATAAATTTTCACAACTCGCTCGATGCAATACATCTAACAATTCTTTATCAGAGGCATTGGGTTTTACAAACAATAAGTTCTCACGAATAGTACCAGAAAACAATTGCGCATCTTGCGTAACGAAACCCAGTTGTTTTCGTAGCTCTAACAAGTTAATTTGAGTAGATTCTAAATTGTTATATAAAACTTTTCCTTCTGCAGGTTGATACAATCCTACCAATAATTTCACTAATGTTGTTTTTCCAGCACCCGATGGTCCAACAAAAGCAACGGTTTGTCCTTGTTTTATATCGAAATTGATACCTTCAACAGCGTTATAATTGGCTGTTTTATGTTTGAATCCAACGTTTTCGAATTTTAGGTTTAAAATTGCTCCTATTTTCTCGGGATGAGTTGGTTTGTATTCTGAAGGGGCGTTTAACAATTTCTCAAAATTATCTAACGATGCTTTTGCTTCGTTTTTTGCGATAATAAATTGACTCAATTCTTGCAATGGATTAAAAATAAAAAAAGTAAAAAAGGTCATTGTCAATAGATCGCCTACTAAAATTTTTCCGCCAAACACAAAATAATACAAAGTAAAAACCACACAAGTTCGCATCAAATGTACAGTTGTGCCTTGAATAAAACTCAAACTTCGAATGAATCGAATTTTTTGAAGTTCTAATTTAAGAATTTTGAGCGTATTGAGATTCAATCGGCTTTCTTCCTGATGGGTGAGTCCTAAACTTTTAACTAATTCAATGTTTCGCAAACTTTCAGTTGTGGCACCAGCTAAAGCATTGGTTTGACCTAAAATGTTTTTAGAAACTACTTTTATCTTTTTACCTAAATACGAACTCACAAAGGCAATTATTGGAGCCGTTAGTATAAAAATAATAGATATTCTAAAGTCTATTCTCGATATATAAATGATGACAAATAAAAACCCAATTATAGTTTGGAATACTAAAGAAATGGATAATGTGATTAATTTTTCTGAGTCAATTCGAACTTTTTGCAACTTGTTTAATGTTTCGCCGCTGCGCTGATCTTCAAAATCGGCATAGGGCAAATCGAGCGATTTTTTAATACCGTCAGTATACATCGTTGCCAAAGTGCGTTGAATGACAATGTTTGTAAAATAATCTTGAAAATTTTTAGTGATTCGAGAAATCATAGCGACAGAAACCGAAAGTCCTAGCCAAAACCCAACGGATTTGATAAAACCCCATTCGTTTCCTTTATATTTAGCAACACCAACGCCGCAATCTTGCAACAATTTACCAATAATAATATTATCGCTCAAACTAAAACAAATGTTCAAAGCCGCCATGATTAGCGCATAAAACAATAATGTTTTGTGTTTTTTTAAATAAGAATATAGTAGGTTCATTTATTTTTTTCTTATAAATACAAAAGTAATTAATTTGAGTTTATTATAAATTCTAGAATGTTAAATGAACCATAAAGATTGAAATTTTTTTTTAACAATA
>JAYWEG010000017.1:0-6333 GCA_043779445.1 Bacteroidota bacterium | reverse complement strand
TAAAGTTTTGTGAATCAATTAATATATAATTTTTTAAAGAATTGATTTCACGATATAAACTAAACTTTTCTCCTTGGTCATAATTTCTTGTTGATTTGGATAAAATTTCAAAAATAATTGTAGGATTTGTATAAGTGTCACTTTCTAGATCTGTTAAATCTGGTTCATTACATATTACACTGATATCAGGATAAGTGTATAAAGTGTTTTTTGGAATACTCACCCTAAAATCACTACCATATGGACGACACCTTTTTCCTTTTAACTTTGTAGTTAATTCTCCAAAAAGGTTAGAAAAAATTTCGTTGTGGGCTCTTGACGCTCCACTCATTGCAAATATTTCTCCCTGAAAATATTCGTGCTTTTCAGTTGAATTTCTTTCTAATTGAAGATATTCTGCTTCGGTAAAGATTTTCTTTTCTGGAAATCCCATTTTGAATTATTTGATACAAATATAACAAAATTTTTGATTATGATAATAATTTAGAAATTTCAAAATCAAGATTAGAAACCGAAATGAGCAAATTCAATGCATTTTTTCTAATATTTCATTTACCTCATCAGAAATTTTTAATTTATAATTTACAAATACATAAACCAAAGTTATCAAAATCGATTTTAGAATAATATTTAAAATTGGATGAAAAGAAAAATCCCAAAAATAAAATAGTAAAAAAGTGATTCCAATGATTGCAAAAGATTTTAAAGTGTTTTTAGTGAACGGATACAGATTCATTTTTTTGACTACAAACAATAATTTTATGGTGTTGTAAACCATTACCGAAATTAATGTTGCCCATGCCGAACCAACAATACCATAAGACGGAATCAAAATCACATTCAAAACTATCATCATCATGGTTAGCAAAACCCCAAAATACAACACCGATTTGTAATGTTTTGTGTTTAGAATAATGGCATTGTTATTGCCTAAAATAGCATCGTAGAATTTGGTTAAACCAATAATGAAAACCACAAGAATTCCTGCCGAATAATCATCCGGAATTATTTTATACATTTCTTTGATGTTGAGAAAAATTCCAAGCATAATCAAACCACTAAAAACCTGAAGGTTTATGGCAGATTTTTTGTATAAATCGTTCAATTCATCGAGTTTGTTTTCGTTCATTAGTTTTGCAGTAATCGGATACATAATTTGCATCATGGCTCTACTTGGCACCATGATTACTGTTGCAATGAAAATCGCAACAGAATAAATGGCAATATTTTCGATTTTAACATAGGACTGCAACATGACTTTATCTAAATCCATTAATAAAACTGCAACTCCACCAGAAAGAATGATGAAAAATGAATATCCAAAAAGCGATTTCCAATCTTGCGGAACTGCGAACTTCAATGTTGGCATTTTTACTTTTATAGCATATAAAAACATCGCTAAAAACTGAAAAAAATAAGCAATCGAAAGACTATAAATAAATTCATTTTTCGAAATTAGATCAAAATGAACGGCAAACAATAGAACAAAAACAATAATTCGAACTAAAACTTCTGATATCAAATTTCCAAAAACCGATTTCATATGCACTTTTACCCAGGCATAAAACACTTCGAAGTAACCCATACAAAGTCCAATTACTGGAACTAACCACAAATAAGGCTTGATATCTGGATTCTCATTTAGTAAAAATTTTGCAATTTCATTATAAAAAAAAATCGAAATTAAACTAATTGGGATTATCAAAAATAAAGGCATAAAAAGCATGAAACTCATGAATTTTTCGCGTTCAATTTCTGATTCATATTTAGAATAAAAGCGAATCAAAGTGCTATGAACACCAAAAGCCATGAGCGGCATCATGATGTTTGCCGCCGAAAGCAAAAATGCAACTATTCCGTAATGAAATTTTCCAAGAAAGTTGGTATACAAAAAAAGCGCATTGATTGCTCCTACTCCAAAACCAAAATAGGTAATTACGGTATTTTTTATAGACTGATTTAGAACTATTCCCAATGTTGAGTTATGAGTTATGAGTTATGAGTTGAGCTAATTTTTGCGTTAAATATTTTCTCGAATAGTGCTGTAAACCAACGGCATTAGATTTTAGATTTCCCTTTAAAAACTGATTGTAAAAATCCAAAATTACGGATTTCAGTTTGTCTTTCTCGGAATAATCAAAGAAAAAACCAGAATTAGTTGTAGTTACAATTTCCTGAAAATCTGAATCTTTTGGGCCAATACCAATAATTGGTCTTTCGGAAACCATATATTCGAATAATTTTCCAGGAATAATACTTTTGGTTTCATCAGAATTTATTTCTATTAGTAACAAAACTTGCGATTTACGTTGTTGCGCAATGGCTTCGGAATGTGGAATATAACCTAGGTTATTTACATAACTATTTAACTTATGTTCTAAAATGGTATCCAATATTTCTTGGCTTACTTTTCCAATTAGTTTTATTTCTAAATTTTTATGAAAATCAGGAATTTCATTTATTAATTCTGATAAAGATTCCCATAGAATTTTGGGGTTTCGATCCGACAAAAATGATCCAATATGCGCTAACGAAAATTTAGAATCCAAAGTTTGTTTTTCTACTTTTTCAACATCAAAACCATTAGTAATAACTTCTATAGGTTTATTAGTCAAAACCTGAAATTCTTGTTTTGTAGTTTTGCTTGTAACGATAATTGTATCGGCAGCATTTAAAACTTTTCGTTCTAATTTTTTATGTTTTTTTTCTGCTAAAATGGAAATTTTTAATGCTTTGTGATAACCAATTGTCGTCCATGGATCACGAAAATCTGCAATCCATAGCAGGTTTCTTTTTTGTTTTAATTCTAGACCAATTAAATGCAAACTATGTGGCGGTCCAGATGTGATTATCGTTACAATATTATTTTCTGAAATGTATTTTTCAAGAAAACTAACCGATGGTTTTACCCAAAAAACTCTTGCATCTGGAATAAATAAATTTCCTCGTACCCAAAGCAAAGTTTTCTCTAAAAAGGATTGCTTTTTTTGGTTTGGAATAATTCCAGAACTAATTTTTTTGGTTTTAGAAGAAGAAAAAAAAGAAGCAATTTGATAGGGTTCAAAAATTTTATGTTTCAAAATTATTGCCTTTTCGGATATTTCCGAAACCAAATTTTCGTCAATAATTGGGTAAGTCGGGTTTTCGGGAATGTAAACTATGGGTTGAATACCAAAATCGGGCAAATATTTTACGAATTTCAACCAACGTTGTACGCCTGGACCGCCTGCTGGTGGAAAATAATATGTAATTATTAGGACTTTATTATTCAAGTTTAGAAGTTTAAAGTTTAAAAGTTTTGGCTAAACTCTTAAACTATTTTGATTTTGAATATTTTTTTGCGTTTTTCAACATATAAGAAATCTCAATTAGCGCAATTAGTTTATCAAATCTTTGCTGATAGGTCAATTGTCGGACTTCTTCAATATGTCGGGCTTCCATTGTTTTAGGATGAGCATGATTTAGTTTTGAAACTTCCATTTGAATTTAATTTAAAAGATTAATTCTTATCAAATATACAAATTAAATTTTCAATTTCTGTCGCGCCAAATAAACTCCACCAATCAAAAACAAAAGCATTCCAAAGAAACTAACAAGTACAATAATAGATCCTGTTTTGATGACTTCTGGCTCAAATTTGAATTCGATTCTATGATTTCCAGCAGGAATTTCCATGCCTCGTAACAAATAGTTTACTCTAATATGTTCTGATTTTTTTCCGTCAACGTATGCATTCCAACCATTTTTATAATACATTTCAGAAAAGACAGCAAAACCCTTATTTGTATTTTTTGATGAATAGTTCAAATCATTCGGTTTGTAACTGTCAAGTTGAATTGTGGCCAAAGTGTCTCTAACAAATTTTTGATTTCCGTTGATTTTAATCATTGGGTCAGCTTGAAAAACCGCAGTGTTTCGAGTATCTAATTTATCTAAAGCCTTCATTTCGTCATCTGGAGTATTAACTTTTTTTAGTTCTTTTATAAACCAAGCATTTCCGTTAATATAAGGATTTGGAATTGCGATATCTTCGCCTTTTTCGTTGGCTTTGATAAAATATTTTACGTTCAACATATTTAGTACTTCCATATTGTTTTTTGCAATTTGATAGTCAAAAAGTTGTTGCATTCTTCGTGGTTTTACACCACTATATCCACCAATTGATTTATGAAAATAAGATGCTCGACCAGTAAACGTTCCTCCAATTTCAAAAACACGATAATTTGTGGTGTCTTTTTGAATTTGTAAATCAGCCTCGGTTGGTTCAAAAGGAACATCCACCTCACTTGCACTGACGAACTTTTTACCATCGACATAATTTTTATCCACAAAAACTAAATCTCCAATCATAAAAACACCAATTAGTATAACAGCAGTGTTTTGAGCCAATTTCTCTTTTATTGATAGCCAAAGAATTCCTGCTCCAACTAAAATAAAAAATCCCGAACGTAATAAATCTGCCGAAAACATGGTTCGTCGATCTTCGCGTAAAGCCTCAATAAATGGTTGCCCCATTTTGCCATATTGCTGCACATAATAAGCATCATTTCCACCGGCAAAACTGAACATTCCTTTGCATATAAAAATTAGAATTAGAATTCCAAATGCAACAACAGATGATCTCCAAAGTGATTTCCATTTTTCTTCTTTTTCTAATTTAAAAAAAGACTGTAAACCCATAATTGCTAAAACAGGAAAGCATAGTTCTAATAAAACCTGAATTGACGAAACAGCTCTAAATTTGTTGTATAAAGGCAAAACATCTATAAAAAAATCAGTCAAAAAAGCAATATTTTTACCCCAAGAAAGTACTAAAGATATGATTGCGCCAGCAAAAAAAGCATATTTTAATTTTCTTTTGTCAGCAAAAAAACATAAAATTGATAAGAAAAAAACTAATGCTCCGATGTATGCTGGGGCAGAAACACCGGGTTGATCGCCCCAATAGGTAGGTAATTGTGCTGTAAATTGTTTTGCTTCGTCTTCAGATGCACCTTGTTGCAAAACCATATTGTAACAACTCGAATTTTCGTCTAATTTTTCGGAATCGCCACCGCCAAAAAGTCTTGGAGCAATTAAATTTAAACTTTCTGCAATTCCATAACTATATTGTGTGATATAATCATTGGTCATCGCATTTTGAGTTTCGGCTTTTTTACCATTCTCGTCGTAGATTAATTCGCTATCGTGTCTGGTGCTTGTTTTGGCATATTCTAATGTTGAAAGTAACAATGTAGCATTGGAACCAATTGCTAATAATGTTGCAGTTGCAAAAACTCCAAAAGTTTTCGGTAAAGATTTTTGATCTTTCTCTTTGATTGTTTTATAAATATAATACACCGAAATTGGTAAAATTAAAAACAACAAATAATAGGTCATTTGAAAATGATTTGCTGTAATTTCTAACGCAACAGCAATCATGGTGAGTAGCCCACCAATAATATATCTTTTTTGGAAAACCAAAATAATCCCTGCTAAAACCAATGGCATATAACCAATTGCGTTTGCTTTTGAATTGTGTCCAACTCCAAGAATTATAATCATATAGGTCGAAAAACCAAAAGCCAAAGCACCAAAAAAGGCTTTCAGCGGGTCAGTTTTTAGTACCAAAAGTAAAATGTAAAAACTAAAAAAATATAAAAACATATAGTTTGCTGGTCTAGGCAAAAACCGAAGTAAATCGTCCAATTTTCCGATAAAATCGTAGGGATATTTGGCTCCCAATTGATAGGTTGGCATGCCTCCAAAAGCAGAGTTTGTCCAATAGGGTTCAGCGTTTTCAGTATCTCGAAAATCGTTTTGCTCTTTCGCCATTCCTGTAAATTGCTGAATGTCAGACTGAGCCAATTTTTTACCTTCAAGGACAGGATAAAAATAAATAAGAGAAATGAGTATAAATCCAAAAATCGCAAGAGCGTGAGGATAGAATTTTTGTAAATGCTTCATGAATAAAAAGATTGAGATTTTCGTTGATTTCTAAATAATATCAACATAATTAGATGCAAACTTAATCAATTTCTTCAAAATCGACATACTCACCTACTTTTCTAGTTTCTCTAGGTTTATCAGAATTTGAATTAGTTATAATTTCATCATTTTGGCTAGTTTTAAATCCATTATTCTGATGTTTTTCGAAATTTTCTTGCGCTTTTTGAACAACTTTTTTTGCAAGAACTGGTAAAAAAAGTTTAGCAAGAAATTTTATTACGTAAAAAAACAAAATGATTTCAAAAATCATTTCAATAAATCCTGTAAAAGATGCTGTTTGCATATTCTATTATTTTTTACAAATTTAACAAAATGAATCATCAATTTTTAATTAACATTCTTAAA
>JAYWEG010000016.1:0-2546 GCA_043779445.1 Bacteroidota bacterium | reverse complement strand
TTTTGAATAGATTCGACGAATAGACAAAATCAACCACGGCTTGATTATCGGTTCTAAAAATTTCTTCTTTAGAACCATGCCACGCTTTTAGACCATTTTTCAAGAATAAAATATTTTCGCCAATTTCCATTACAGAATTCATATCATGTGTATTGATAACCGTTGTGATATTATATTCTTCGGTGATTTCCATGATGAGGTTGTCAATCAAAATCGAAGTATTTGGGTCCAAACCCGAGTTGGGTTCATCGCAAAACAAATATTTTGGATTATTCACAATCGCTCTTGCAATGGCGACACGTTTTTGCATTCCTCCGGATATTTCCGAAGGCAATTTGTGATGTGCATCGACCAAATTGACTCTTTTTAGAACAAAATCAACTCGATCTTGAATTTCTGAACTCGAATTATTAGTAAACATTTTTAAGGGAAATCCAACGTTTTCCGACACGGTCATGGAGTCAAAAAGTGCAGAACCTTGGAAAACCATACCAATTTCGGTTCGGAGTTCTCGTTTATCTTCTGGTGATAATTCAGAATAAATTCTACCGTCAAACGAAATGGTTCCTTCTTCGGGAGTATGAATGCCTAACAATGACTTCAGCAAAACGGTTTTTCCAGAACCCGATTGTCCAATAATTAAATTCGTTTTTCCAGTTTCGAATATGGTAGAAACCCCTTTTAGAACTTTACTTCCGTTAAACGATTTCACGATGTCTTTTACTTCTATCATTAGGTCAAAAGGAGTTGCGTTAAAATATAATTTACTAAAATAATCAGAACCGCTGTCCAAACAAACGAAACGGTACTTGCTTTCCCTACCTCTAGCGCGCCACCTTTCATGTAATAGCCATGAAATGAAGGAACAGTGGCTAAAAGCAAAGCGAAAATAAAAGTTTTGATAAATGCATAGGCAATATGAAACGGAATAAATTCGCGTTGCAAGCCATTTATGAAATCTATATTGCTACCAAATCCTCCATAAACACTTGCAATAAATCCGCCTGCGATTCCAAGAAACATAGCAATTCCAATTAAAAAAGGGTAGAGTAGGAGCGCAATTAGTTTAGGGAAAACCAAATAATTTAGAGAGTTAACACCCATGACTTCTAGGGCATCGATTTGTTCTGTAACACGCATGGTACCTATGCTGGAGGTAATAAATGAACCCATTTTTCCCGCCATAATAATTGATATGAAAGTAGGTGCAAATTCCAAAATAACAGATTGCCGAGTTGCAAAGCCAATTAAATACTTTGGAATTAATGGATTTGTTAAATTCAATGCGGTTTGAATCGCAACAACACCTCCAACAAAAAAAGAAATAAAAGCAACAATACCAAGTGAGCCAATAACAAGATCATCAATTTCTTTGAAAATCAAAGTACGCATGACAGACCATTTGGTTGGTTTTTTAAAAATTTCTTTGAGCATCAGAAAATACTTTCCGATTTGAGATAAATAGCGAACTAACATCATGTTTTATAAATATTGGCTAAAGTAAAAAGAAGTTATGAGTTTTGTATGATGCGTGAAGAGTTTTTTCGAAATCTAAAATTTCAAATTATTAAAAAAGTTTAGATTTCATTTTTTCCCATCTGTAATTTCTTATAAATTTTACTTGTTCATCGGTAACCAACATTTTGGTTTTTGAAGATTTTGCCTTCCAGAAACCTTTCATATAATCAATAAACAGCAATGGTTTTTGTTTTCGAAAGGCTAATTTTATCGATGCAATTGTGGTAATCCAGAATCCGTATCCAAGCATGTAAAAGGCTTCGCCTTGCTTGTAACGTGCCGCTCTGTTGTAGTTTGATCCTGTTGGTTTCAAATGTTTAACTTTCAGTGTTTCATCGGTTACGATTTTCCAAAGATAAAATTTGCATAACAGTTCATCCACAGTATCCCAACCCATTGCGGGTTTTAATCCGCCAATTTCTTCGAAACATTTTTTTTTATAAGCTTTGAACGCGCCTCTAATATGATCTTTATCAGTGAGGTTTTCAAGAACCCAATCGTCGTTTTTTTGTATGTATGCAAACCCTCCAACCATGCCAATTCTTTCCTCTGATTTGAAATGTTTGATTATGGTTTCGAAATAATTATTTGGCAAAATTAAATCTCCATCGAGTTTGACTATAATATCAAAATCATCATTTTTGATACTTTCAAAACCTTTTTGAAATGCCTGAATTACTTTGCTTCCTGGCAAATGAATCGCTTCTGATGTTTTATTTACTAAATGTATAAACGGATTTACTTTTGCAAAATGCAAAACAATATCAGCAGTTTTGTCTGTGGAATTATCATTAACAACAATAATTTTTGAAGGTAAAATGGTTTGTGAGAGCAGTGATTGTAATGTCAAACCTATAAATGCTTCTTCGTTATATGCTGGAATGATTATATAATATTTCATTTTTTGTTTTTTCAAAATTATTAGTTTTGATTTTTTTTAATCAATTTTAATTATAAGATTACATTTGAATAAATAAAAAAAATAACCCTTTGGGTTACTTTTTTTGTTATAGATGCGACAATAGTTG
>JAYWEG010000015.1:0-2549 GCA_043779445.1 Bacteroidota bacterium | reverse complement strand
AATTCATCAACTGCTTTATAAGGATCATCGCTAAAAGTTCCACTTGCACGATTGGCAATTATAGCATTTAGTGAAAGACAATTATGTCCTAAAAGTTTTCCAAGTCCATATATTGCTGCGGTCTCCATTTCGAGATTGGTTATTCTATTGTCTTCAAAATCAAAATTAGCCAATTTATCATTCAGATATTCATCCTGAATATTTAATCGTAAAACTCGACCTTGTGGACCATAAAATCCGCCAGAAGTCGCCGTTATTCCTTTATGCATTTTGTTTGAAAAAATTTTATTTTCAAGAGTTTCTGAACATGCAATAGCATATGGCTTTCCTTTTTGTAAATCCCAATTAGTATGTTTTACAAATGCATCTTCCATACTTTTTTCAGAAATTTCGTCAATTAAATAGGAGCGAAGCATGTTGTCTAAACCAAATGCATATTTGCTTAAAACAAAACTATCTACAGGAATATTGGCTTGTAAGGCGCCTGAAGTTCCAATTCTGATAATATTTAAGGAGGTTAAATTTTCTTTAATTTTACGAGTTTTCAGGTCAATATTTACTAAAGCATCGAGTTCGTTCATAACAATATCGATATTATCAGGACCAATTCCGGTTGATATAACAGTGATTCGTTTCCCTTTTAAAGTTCCTGTTTGGGTTTTGAATTCTCTTTTTTGAGTAGAAAATTCGATGGAGTCGAAAGATTGCGTAATTTTTTCTACACGATTTTGATCCCCAACAAAAATGATGTCTTGTGCAATATGTTCTGGAAGTAAGTTCAAGTGATAAACACTTCCGTCGGGATTTAATATTAATTCTGATAATTTTATCATTAAAAATTTGTTTAAATAGTTTATAAGGTTTAAAAGTTTAAAGTTTTTTTAACTGAACATTAAAAACTGAAAACTGAACACTTTCAGCCTCCGACTCGCTTGGTTTTAAAACCTTTTTCTTGTAAAAGTTTCATTATTTTGTTTCTATAATCGCCTTGAATTATTATTGAATCGTCTTTAAAAGTGCCGCCAACACTCAATTTTGTTTTTATTTCTTTGGCTAGAAATTTAAAATCTTCCTCGCTGCCTTCATAACCTTCAATTATTGTTGTGGCTTTTCCTTTTCGCTTTTCGAATTTGCAAATCATTGGTTCTTTTTGAACGTACAATTGGTATTCAACTTCCTGAATTACTTCCTCGGGAGCAGGTTCGTGATCTGGAAAAAGGTTTTTTAATTGATCTTGTAAATCCATACTAATATATTTGAACAATTAAGATATTAAGGTTCATTAAGAAAGTATATCTTAATGAACCTTAATATCTTAATGGTTTATAAATTTAATAACAAAGTAAATGTTCTAAAAAATAAACTATTTCTTTATCAACCCCAAATCAACCAACCTCTCATACAAGAATTCTCCTGCTGAAATATCGTCATATAATTTTGGATTATTTGCATCGACACAACTGTCTAAAACATCTAAACGCATATCACTAACTGGATGCATGAAAAAAGGGATAGAATATCTAGATGTTCCCCATAATTCTCTGGGTGGATTAACTACTTGATGTATAGTTGATTTGAGTTTATTATTCGTGTGTCTTGATAGCATATCGCCCACATTTATAACCAATTCGTCAGGCTCAGCCATAGCATCAATCCAGTCGCCATTGTGGTTTTTTACTTGCAAACCTTTGCCTTGTGCGCCCATAAGCAGCGTAATCAAGTTAATGTCGCCATGAGCGGCAGCACGAATCGCATTTTCGGGCTCAGAAGTAATTGGTGGATAATGAATTGGTCTCAAAATTGAGTTGCCTTCATAACCATATTGATCAAAATAATGCTCGTCAAGTCCCAAATGCAAAGCCAATGCTTGCAAAACTGTAATTCCAGTTTTTTCCAACATTTGATAGGCTTCTTTCCCTACAATATTAAATCTTGGTAGTTCTTTAACTTCAACATTATCAGGATATTCGGTTGCGTATTTAGAATCTTTATCTACATATTGTCCGAAATGCCAAAACTCTTTCAAATCGCCTTCTTTTTTGCCTTTTGCATGTTCTTTTCCAAACGAAACATAGCCACGTTGACCACCAATACCTGGAATTTCATACCCATATTTGGTCTCTAATGGCAAAGCAAAAAAGTTTCGAATTTCTCCGTACAATTCCGTTACTAAATTATCGTTTAAAAAATGCCCTTTTAAGGCCACAAAGCCAATATCTTCAAAGGCTGCACCGATTTCATTTACAAATTTTTGTTTACGTTCCGGGTCACCCGAAAGGAAATCACGCAAGTCAACACTAGGAATGTTTTGCATATTAAAATTTTATTGTTAATAACTAAATAGCTTAAAACGCTATAGTAAACAAATGTAAATAAAATTTATTTTTAAAAAAAATCAAAGTTATTAACAATTAACTTTTTGTTTTGGAATGTATGATTCCATAAATAATAAATATTTTTAAAACAAAAATTCGAATTTTTTAAGCATTTAATTTAAAATTATTACTTTTGATTAAATTTTAAAAAGTTTAGTTTTATCATGATTAAAA
>JAYWEG010000014.1:0-16254 GCA_043779445.1 Bacteroidota bacterium | reverse complement strand
TTAGCTCCTGAAGGTAAATTTTTAATTGTTCCAGCCAATCCAATATTATATCGAAGATCAATCATCATGTTTTCTCCAATATCATAACCTGCTCCAATATTCAAGCCTAAATCTAAAGTTTTTAAATTATCTTTTACATCAGTGCTAGTGCCATTTGCAGTTACATTTGCAGTAGCCAGAATACCAATTTGAGGTCCAGCTTGTAAATTAAATCCTTTAGCAACAAAAAATTTAGCCATAATTGGAATATTAATGTAATTAGAATTTAATTTAAATGTTGTTCCAAAAGCTTCTTGACTTGCTCCTTGAGCAGAAAATAATAATTCTGGTTGTACATGAAATTTATCGCTGATTTTGATATCTGCAAAACCACCAATATTGAATCCAATTTTTGAACTTGCACCATCTGCAGTTACAGTTGCAATATTCAATCCCCCTTTTACTCCAAATTTCGCATCCTGTGCATTTGTGAAACCAAACGCTAATACTGCAATTGCAGATAAAATAACTTTTTTCATTTTGTTTTATTTAATTATTAGATCGTAAAAGTAATAAAATATTTGATATTCCTATTAAAATAGTAAAAAATATTTTTCATAATATTTTCTAAAACATTGATTTTATAAATTCTCATTATTCTATTTTTACAAAAAATACTTTCTATGAAAATTATTATTATCAACGGACCAAACCTCAACCTTTTAGGCAAACGCGAACCATCGATATATGGCAACAAAACTTTTGAAGCATACTTTAAAACACTAAAAGAAAAATATGCCACAATTGATTTACACTATTTCCAAAGTAATATTGAAGGGGAGTTGATTTCGAAAATTCAAGAAGTTGGTTTTGTTTATGATGGAATTATTCTAAATGCCGCTGCATATACTCATACATCTATAGGAATTGGCGATGCCATAAAAGCAATTTCAACTCCAGTTATCGAAGTACATATTTCGAACACTTTTTCTCGTGAAGAATTTCGTCATCAATCGTTTATTTCAGCTCATGCAAGAGGTATTATTGTTGGTTTTGGAATGCAAAGTTATGAATTAGGGTTGTTGTCGTTTTTAGTTTAACATCTTTTATTGTATTAACAATACAACCATTCCTTAATTTCTTTCGTCTTGTATTAAAACTTCATCCATGAAACCATTTATTTTACTCTTTTTTATAATATCCTTTTCAAGTTTTTCACAAATCAAAGGGAAAATTGTTGACGAAAAAGGAAATCCATTACCGTTTGTAAACGTTTTTGTTGAAAATACGTATAACGGTACGACATCTAATGAAAATGGTGATTTCGAATTAATTCTAAAAGCAACAGGAAAACTCACAATCGTTTTTCAGAATTTAGGTTACAAAACCAAAAAAGAAACCCTAACAATTGATACATTCCCTTTTGAATTGAACGTTAAATTATTGGATGAAAATTTCAAACTCAACGAAGTTACGATTGATAGAAAAAATAATCCTGCAATTCAGTTAATCAAAAATGCTATTGCCTCTAGGAAAACAAATTCTGAAAAAAACGGAAAATTTACTGCAGATTTCTACTCTCGTGCAATTTTTAAAATTAAAGATTTACCAAAAAAAATCTTGGGAATCAAAGTAGATATTGGAGCACAAATGGAATCGAATTTGGATTCTACCGGAAGTGGCATTATTTATCTTTCTGAAACCGTTTCGAAAATCACTTCCGAAAAGCCAAATAAATTAAAAGAACGCGTTATTGCATCAAAAATCTCGGGAAACGATAAAGGCTTTAGTTACAATTCGGCTCGAAATTCTGACTATGATTTCTATGAAAATTCTGTAAATTTTAATATTGGTATGATTTCTCCAATCGCTAGCAATGCTTTAAATTATTATAAATACAGGATCGAAAGCTCCTTTTTTGATGAAAATAAACAATTGATCAACAAAGTGAAGGTTACCCCAAAACGTGACAAAGAGCCCGTTTTTGAAGGTTACATTTATATTGTAGAAGATTCTTGGGCGATTTATGCCGTTGATTTGGACATTAAAGGTTACCGAATGAAAAATGAATTTACAGAAATAATGACCATAAAACAAAATTTCAGTTTCAATTCCGAAAATAAAATTTGGTCTAAAAATTCCCAAAGTCTGGTTTTTAGAGCAGGAGCATTTGGAATCAAATTCGACGGAAAATTCAACTATATTTTCAGTAATTACGAATTCAAAGATTCTTTTGATGCCAAAACATTCGGAAAAGAAATTTTGAGTTTCGAGGATAATTCCAACAAAAAAGATACTAATTTTTGGAATGGGATTCGTCCAATTCCTTTGACTCCAGAGGAAACAAATGATTATAAGAAAAAAGACAGTTTGCAAATCATTCGGCTTTCACCAAAATACCTAGATTCGATTGACAAGAAGCATAATAAACTTAGTTTTTTTGACATCATAACAGGTTATAATTATAGAAATTCATTCAAAAAATATTCATTTAATTATGATGGATTGTTAGATATTAGTTCTTTAAGTTTCAATACGGTTCAAGGTTATTCTGTTGGAACGGGTTTTGGTTATAAAAAATGGAACGAAAATCGAGGTAAAACCACTAACATCAAAACCGAAATCAACTATGGATTTTCAGAAAAGCGAATCCGAATTTCGGGAGAATATTTGCATCGTTTCAACAACATCAACTATGCAAATATTTCAATTTCTGGAGGCACAAAAGTTGCGCAATTCAACTCTAGTCCGCCAATTAGTAATTTGATAAATTCAATTAGTAGTTTGTATTTCAAAAATAATTTCATGAAATTATATAATCTTGAGTTTGCGAAAATTGCCTATGGACAAGAAGTTGGAAACGGAATTTTCATGATTGGAAAAATGGAATACCAAAAACGAAAACCTTTGTTTAATACAACAGATCATGCACAAATCAACAACGGAAATCAATATACATCCAACAATCCATTGGCTTCAAATGATTTTGCGAATGCGGGTTTCGAAGCACATCACGTATTTAAAGTTGGTTTAAATGCTCAATTTAACTTTGGTAATAAATATTTAACTCGTCCAGACGGAAAATTTAATATTCCAAACAAAAAATATCCAAAATTATCTATTGGTGTGGAACAAACTGTTGGTGCAAGTGAAAAAAAATATGAGTTCACACATTTTTTTGGAAATTTAAAATATGAATTGAAACTCAGAAATAAAGGAGAAATAGCATTTAATTTAAAAGCTGGATCTTTCTTAAACGCAAAAAATATCGCTTTCATGGATTACAAACATTTCAATGGTAACCAAACTCACATTGGACAATCGAATCGATATTTGAATGTTTTTAATTTCTTGTCCTATTATACAAATTCAACAAACGACTCGTATTTAGAGATTCACTCAGAATATGATGATAATGGTTTTGTAATGAATAAAATCCCGTTGCTTAACAAACTAAAATCGAATTTGATTCTTGGTGCTCATGGTTTGATGCTTCCAAATGCAAAACCCTATCGAGAATTTACAATTGGCTTGGACAATCTTGGCTTTGGGAAATTTAAACTCTTTCGGGTGGATTACATCCGCTCGTACCAAAATGGATATCAAGGTGATGGAGTAATTTTTGGTTGCAAGATTTTGAATGTTTTGGAATAGGAAAATTATTTTTTGAAATTATAACCCGCTGAAACTGCAAATAGTCCAGTTTTAATTACAGAACTTCCATTGGAATAGGAATTAAACAATATTGAATATCGCAATCCTGCATATATGTTTTTATTAAAATTATAGTTTGTTCCCAAATTAAATCCAAAAACATAAATTCCTCCTTTTATGTCTTCTTCGTATTTAGACTTTTTAACTATTCCATTTAAGTCTGTTGTGTAAGTAATTTCTTTTATATTATTTAAAGTCAAACCAATACTTGGTCCAAATTCTAAATCAACTTTATTAATAATATCGAATTTAAAATTTAAAGGAATAAATAATACATTTACTTTATATTCAATTTCTTCTAGTGTTGTTCCATTGCTGTATTCATTGAAATATTCATATCCAAATGATATTCTTTGAAATAATAATTCTGGAACAAATGTGGAATGTTTAGACATTGGAATATTTAGTGTAGTTCCCAATTGATAACCAAAACCACCCTTGTATTTATTGTTGTTAGAAATTTCACTAGAACCTTGTTTAAAATAATTAAAACCTGCTTTGAATCCAAAGAATGGTTTTTTACTTGAATCACTATTTGAATCTTGTCCATAAAAATTAAAACTAAAAAATAGAACTAAACCCAACAAAAATATTTTCTTCATATTAATTCAAAAAAATTAGACCCTCACAATATTTGCCCCAATGACCCTCAAACGCTCATCAATTCTCTCATAACCACGGTCAATTTGCTCAATGTTTTGAATGGTGCTAGTTCCTTTTGCAGAAAGTGCTGCAATTAACAACGAAATTCCTGCACGAATATCTGGCGAAGACATGGTTGTTGCTTTGAGTTGTGATTTAAAATCATGTCCCATAACCACCGCGCGATGTGGATCACAAAGCATGATTTTTGCTCCCATATCTATTAGTTTATCAACGAAAAATAAACGACTTTCGAACATTTTTTGATGTATTAATACATCGCCACGCGCTTGTGTTGATACAACCAAAATAATACTCAACAAATCTGGTGTTAATCCAGGCCAAGGCGCATCTGCAATGGTCAGAATTGAGCCATCAATATCGGTTTTGATTTCATAACCGTCTTTGTGTTCGGGAATATAAATATCATCACCCCGTCTTTCGATAGTGATTCCAAGTTTTCTAAACGTATTGGGAATGACCCCAAGGTTATCCCAAGACACATTTTTTATAGTAATTTCACTTCTGGTCATGGCTGCAAGTCCAATCCAAGAACCAATTTCGATCATGTCGGGTAGAATCCTATGTTCGCAACCACTCAAACTTTCAACTCCTTCAATAGTCAATAAATTTGAACCAACTCCTGTGATTTTTGCTCCCATGGAATTCAACATTTTACAAAGTTGTTGTAAGTAGGGTTCACACGCCGCATTGTAAATTGTTGTAGTTCCTTCTGCAAGAACGGCTGCCATCACAATATTTGCTGTTCCTGTTACAGAGGCTTCATCGAGCAACATGTAGGCGCCTTTTAGTCTGCCTTCAACTTCAACTCCATAAAAATGATCTTCTCTTTCATAGCGAAAAGTTGCCCCAAGGTTAATAAAACCTTCAAAATGAGTATCTAATCTTCGTCTTCCGATTTTGTCTCCTCCAGGTTTTGGAATATAACCACAACCAAATCGTGCCAAAAGCGGTCCGACTATCATAATGGATCCTCGCAGTGATCCGCCTTCTTTTTTAAAGGCTTCTGTTTTTAGATAATCAATGTTTACATCGTCTGCTTGAAAAGTATAATCTCCAATGCCGTTTTTTTGAATTTTCACTCCTAAATTCCCTAACAAAACTATTAGTTTATTGACGTCAATAATATCTGGAATATTGGTTATTCTAACTTTTTCTGAAGTTAATAATGCTGGACACAAAACTTGCAACGCCTCGTTTTTCGCTCCTTGTGGATGAATTTCTCCTTTGAGACGAATTCCGCCTTCTATTTTGAATGTGCTCATTATTTATAATTATGAATTATAAATTATGAATTATAAATTATTAAAACACAAGATTAAACTCATAGTTTATAACCCATAACTCATAATTAATTATTGTTTTTTTACAAAAGGTTTCTTTTTTAATGGCTTGTTTGGTGTGATTTTTGGCTGACTTGCAGGCATGATTTTATTCGAAATACGTTTATTAGTACGCATTAAATCATCTGTTTTCAACAACGATTCTGTGCTGGACAACAAATTGAGCTTTCCTCCAGAAAGTTCATAGAGATGTTCAAAAATGACTTCGTCTGTAACAGTATCTTTGTTCCAAGACAAATACGATTTTTTCATGTGATTGGCGATTACTTTCACCAAAGCACTTTTCATTTCTCCGTCTTCCCATTTGTTTGCCACATCAATCATATATTTAATATTGTTTCCATAGAAACGATATTTTGGAAAATTTTGCGGATAATTTAGTGGATCTGGTCGAAGTTGCAAGACTTCGCGCGTCGGAATCGGGTAGGGAGAATCGACCTTGAGTCTAAAATCCGACATTATAAAAATTTGATCCCACAATTTATGCTGAAAATCTGGAACGTCACGCAAATGCGGATTCAAACTTCCCATGACTTGAATAATGTATTTGGCGAGTTTGTTTCGCTCCACATCATCTTCAACCTCAATGGCTTGAGCAATGAGTTTTTGCAAATGACGACCATATTCTGGAATTATCAGATTTTGTCTTTCGGAATTGTATTCCAAATTAAAAACTACGTCGTTGGCGTTTTCTTTGATATATTTTGGTGTCATATTTTATAGTGAAACGATGCCTTTTATGGTCGCAACTTCTTGATATTTTTCAATTATTTCTTGAGAATCTTTCACGGTTACATCCACAGAAACGCTGGTAAATTTTCCTGTTTTTGATTTTGTAGTTTTGATTACTGCTCCCATGCAATTAAAAGCATTTTCGACTTTTTCGACATTGTCATCTATCGATGGAACAATAAATTTAAACAAATATTCTGTGGGCCATGTGTTGCTTCTGTCCAATTCTGTTTGAAGTCTTTCGTAGAATTCTTGAGCAACTTTATCTGAGTCTTTGTCCATTCTTAAATTAAAATAAAAACAAAGATACATTTTTGATTTTAATTTTTATAATTCTTCTTAATTTTTTGAAGCTTTTTCCCGCTCTCATTCCAAATCTTTTATTTTTTTAAGAAAAAAAATAAAAGGATTTTCCCTTCCATCGGGGCTAGCCCAGATCGCAACGAAAAGCCCAGAGCCAAGTTTGCTCGAATTTTTTGAATTTGCGAAGCGACCAAAGGAAGCTCTTGCAAATTTTTAAAAATTTGCAAACTCGGCGAGGACTTGCAGTGTAGTGCTGGATTGGCTCCTATGAACATTTCTTAAAATAAAAAACCTAAAATAGTTTACGAAAACGATTGAAATCTATATTTTTGCATCGAATTAAAACAACAACTAAATTCTGTTACAAAAAAATGACGACAAATGCCCAATACGAAAAGGAACTTTCATTTCAAGCCGATCGCAGACGTTCTGCTGTGGATTTAATTAAAATCATTAGTGATTTGTGGTACGACAAATCCATTGAAATGGTGCTTTTTAGAAATCAATTGATTGATAAAAACGTTTCGGACATTATGAATTTGCATGAATATGCTGCCGAATTTGTGGGAAAACCAATTTCGATTTTTGATTCAGTTGAAATTGCAGAAGCTATTTTGACTATGGATTTGCCTCCATCGAAATTAGATATCGGTAAATTGACCTATGAATTTCATGCAGATGAAAATCAATTTATCGATGCAAAAGGCTTTGTGGTAGATAAACTTAAAAATGCAAAAGCATCGCAAGAAATTTTGCCTAAAGATGTTGTTTTGTATGGTTTTGGACGGATTGGTCGTTTGTTGGCTCGAGAGCTCATGTCGAAAATGGGACAAGGCGATCAAATGCGACTGCGTGCAATTGTAACTCGTGACAAAAACGATGCAACATCGTTAGAAAAGCGTGCATCGTTGCTGCGATATGATTCCATTCACGGAGATTTTCAAGGATCGGTTGTGGCAGATGCAGAAAGTAATTCGTTGATTATCAACGGCACAACAGTTTACGTAATTACTGCTAATGCTCCGGAGGAAATTAATTACACAGATTATGGCATTAATGATGCCTTGGTTATTGACAACACAGGAGCATTCACCACGCAGGAACAATTGGCAAGACATTTGACTTCGAAAGGTGTTGACAAGGTGCTGTTAACGGCTCCAGGAAAAGGCGTACCAAACATTGTTCATGGTGTGAATCACAACGAATATAATCCAGATCATGTTAATATTTTTTCGGCAGCATCGTGCACTACAAATGCAATTACGCCAGTTTTGAAAGTCATTGAAGATACTTTGGGTGTTGTAAAAGGACATTTAGAAACGATTCATGCCTACACAAACGATCAGAATTTAGTTGATAATATGCACAAAAAATACCGTCGAGGTCGTGCAGCTGGACTAAACATGGTTATTACCGAAACAGGTGCAGGGAGTGCAGTTGCAAAAGCATTACCGAGTTTGGCTGGGAAATTAACATCAAACGCCATTAGAGTTCCTGTTCCAAATGGCTCCTTAGTGGTTTTGAATCTCGAAGTTGCAAAAGAAACATCGATCGAAGAGGTAAACGGCATCATGAAAAAATATGCCCTTGAAGGAGAATTGGTAGAGCAAATTAAATATTCTTTAAATAATGAATTGGTTTCGTCTGACATTATTGGAACCTCGGCTCCATCGATCTATGATAGTAATGCTACGATTGTTTCTGCAGACGGAAAAAATATAGTATTATACATTTGGTATGATAACGAATATGGATACAGCCACCAAGTAATTCGATTGGCAAAATATATTTCGAAAGTGAGACGCTACACGTTTTATTAGTAGTTAAAATAATTGAAAACCCGCTTCGAAGGTATTTAGCGTTTTTAGGGCAGATTATTAATATTTCTCTTGCGCAACAATTGAAAACAAATGGAAAACAATTAGTCTTAATTTTTACGCCAACTTCATGGTTAATACCAAGGCCAGCGTTTGTTAATTTTAGGAAAGTGTGGGATAAACATTTTAAATATATAAATGGATTTATAGTTACAAGCAATGAGTTTTTTAAACTAGACGGGAAATGGCCGCTTGCTTTTACTATTTGGGAATATAATTTTGATGAAGAATGTAATGAAAACAAAATAGATATATTTGATTTTACAGGATTTAAAAAAAGTGATTTAGCTTTTAATTGGAATATAGATGATGATGAACTATCAAATCAAATTAATGTTCTAACTCAAAGTTCTAAGATTATTCCATTTAATAAGAACTTGAAAAGTATTAAAGACGAGTACGATTTAAAACTTTACGATTTTATCAGAACGCCAACAGGCTCGGAATTAAAAAGTATTGCTATTATAGGAGGTTTGCCACTAAAAGATGATAGACGTGGTAATAAGAAAACATATGGTATTCCTGATTCTGTTACAATTGGTTTTATGGATAATTTAACTCCTGTAAGAATTAGAGCTATAGGTAATATCGACAGGTTTTCAGAAAATAATTTAAAAAGTGTATGGTTCAGATTAGATACATCAATTAAAGATATAAATAAATCAAATATTAAGAGTGGTGCAACGGATAATAGAAGTTACTGTGCATTTGATTTATATACTTCTCAAGGTACTTTTACGTGGTTTGCAATTTCTAAATGTTTGGTTGGAAAATATCCAATGTGGGCAAATCAATATGATTTATGGCAACCCAATATCTCAGAAGATTTAAAAGAAGATTGGTTTGCTTTGTGTTATGCTTTTGGCTTGGCAGAAAACCGTTGTGTAGTTACCAAGTTTGAAAAAGACAATCCAGTCGTCGGCGCGCCAGAAGTGTATGTAGACAACCCAATGAGTCCCAATAATCAAGAAAGTTTTTATCGAACTACACTTCAAAAAGAAATAAAAAAATCAAAATCTTTTGCAAGTGATTTAGCAAAAGTTATTGAGGAATTTTATCAATTTTGGAACTTAAATTATACCAAAGGTCAAGTTCTAGAAAACGTTGGTTTGAAAGATGAAGCTTATTTTAAATATTTCGATTATCCAGATTTTGTTACTAAAGACAGCGGAATTATTCAAATAAAAAAATATGCCGAAGTTAATGAGTGCAGAGATTTATTAGAAAAAATTTTGATTATCCAAACGAATACTAAAAAAGTTAAAGAAGAAATTTATAGAATTCTAGTTGAAGATTTCAAGTATTTTCATTAATTGAAAAAAACTTTTTTGAGTTTAAACAAAATTTTAAAAGTTCTTCAAGGGGTTGCATTGACCTCCGAAAACTAATTTTATCTTGTTCAAGTTGTTTGACGACGTGCCGAAAACTATTTTTACTCCGTCCAAGGTATTGTTTGATATCAGCGAACCAATTTGGTACCGTTCAAGGGGTTCAAAAACCTTTCGCAAACTTTTTTAGCTTCGTTCAAGGTGTTGAACGGGTTTTTGTAAATTTTTTTAACTTTGTTCAATAAAAAAACAACATATAGAGTAACAAAATTTTTCTACAGCACGCTATTTGTTGCATTATTATACGGTAAAACCACAGCAAAAATCGTGAAAAAAAGTTCAGAAACACCTTTGTTTGTTAATGAATTTTGATTTATTTATTTATATTTGTACCTCATTAATTTAATATGCAATCCATACAAAATCAAGAAATTGAATTACATCATGGGCTTTTACTTTTTAAACCCAAAAAGAAAACCTGCAACTATGGTTTTATTCTAAATTACCAACAAGCACAACTCAAAATTAGTTTTGAGTTGCAACTCACCTTTAACGAAATTACGAGTCAAAACTTCGCAACCTACAGCATTAATCGAAAATCAATGCGAATTAATGACGAAGAACCAGATATGATGCTCTACATAATAGCTAACGATATGGCAAAAGCCATTTATCCAGTGGAGTTTACCATTAATCAAAATCTCGAATGTGTGGAAATTAGCAATCACAAAGAAATAATGGTACGATGCCAAGCCGTGGAGCAAAAAATTTCAGATTATTATTTGGGCGATATTCCTCAAAGAATGATAGCCACGTTCAAAGAAAATTATAGCAATCTAGAAAACCTAAAAAAACAAATACAAAACGATATTTCGTATCAATTACTTTTTTTCCCGATTTACAAAGCCTACAATCATTTGCTACAGTCAAAAATAAACCACAATTTTGTAATTGAAGACACCATACTAGATTTTGAATTAACGCAGCAATTAGACAAACACTACGATGATAACGGAAAAGTAATTGTGAAAGTAGCGAGCAAAATAAACAAACACAATCTAAATAGTTTTTTAGCAAACTATCGTTTGCATGCCAAGAATCATAATATTGCATCGGTTTCGGGAAAAGTTGTTTACCAAATTGATAAAAAAACTGAAACCCTCGATTTCGAATGTTATCATTTGAATAGTTGAGCAGAAGTAAGAAGCTGGAAGTTGGGGGTTGGAAGTTGGAAGTTGGAAAAAAAGAGATTAAACTTAAATAATAATAAATATCATATCATGGAAAATCAACAATTTATAGCCTTTTTGAAAGAAGCAACATATCAAGACCACATAATGGTCAACAAAGAAAACAGAACCACAACTATACTTGATACTACAAACAATGTAGTGTTTAGTATTACTACATTTACAACAGATTCAAAAAAATTCCATGCTTTGTTTACAGATATTGATGGCAAATCATTAGCCTGTAGTACTCTCAACACAGAATATCGAGGTCGTTTTACTATTGACGAAGAAGAAAATAAAAATTTGAGCGAAGAAGATGCATGGTCATTTCATGGCAGAACTTGCGTTAGATCAAAACAAGAAGTTTTAACCACTGCTTTCAGTTATTTTGCAAATGAAGATAGGGTCAATCAACAAAAAACGCTAGAAAGTGGCGCGTACCATCGTTTGTATAATCAAGACTTTTTTTCACTCAACTAAAAACTCCTATTTCATAACTCATAATTCTAAAGCATGGCAGAAAAACATTTAGTAGTACAGGGTGGCACGTGCATTTGCAAGTTTAGCGAAGCCCCCCAAACCGATAAAATTAAAGTCCTCACTCAAACCAAAAAATTTGCAAACGACAAAGACGGTTCAAAAAAACTCATTGCAACCAATAAAGAAATTGGTCAAACTCTCGAAAAAAATTCTTTTGGTAAATGCAAATTACAACCAACAAGTTCGGGCAACTTGCCCTGCCAAGCAGTGATATCTAAGTGGAGTAATGTCTATGAAAAAGTAACGTTTGAGGAAAACAATGGCAAAATACTGACCGAAGATTCTAAAGCAACTTGCCCCATTGGTGGTCCAGATTGTATTAGCATCAAAGACCACGGGCAAAAAGCAGATGTAACCAAACAAAACGAAAAAAATGCCGATGACAAAGCCATGGCAATAATTTATCCGTTTGGAAATCTCAAAAAAGAGCCAACACAAATTTTGCAAATTCCAAACGAATAGTATATGTCACAGAATCTACATGTAATCCCCGTGAACCTCGCTGCTGGTCAAAAATTCGACAAAGGCAGCAATACACTCACGCTAAAAGAAGCAGGTGCTTTTTTTGTCACCATTAAAGAATATGCAGCCGAGTTAAAAACCATTAAAGAACAGTTGGTTGTAAAAGGCAACAACAGAGGTTTTCAAAAAATGTTCAACAAATCTTTAAAACCTGGTACACCAGCCTATATCGACTACAAGAAAAAAGAAGCACTTGCTGACCAAGAACTTGCAACTCTCGAAGAAAGCAAAAAAAACCTTGTAGCGAAATATTCCAATGTGCAATGGTGTTGGCAACTTTTTGGTGCAGGCGCACAAGATCCTTCTAAAATCACTCACAACGAAGGCTTTGCAGAAGGAATAGCAGATTTTATTGTTCCAAAAGATGGTAGTACTCCATATAGACAATTTAATTTGAGCAAATTGCTCGAAGGTGGTGGCTATGCGTGGCTCGAGGTTTTTACAAAAGATGACATAGCCACAGGCAAGCCACCACATGGGTTTTTTGTGAGAGCTACAGGTGTACTAAAAATTCTGAGAACAGAATGGACAGATTTTGACCTCAAACCAATTACAGAAACGGTGGGTTTAGGTTCAAAAGTATTACTCAATATCTATACCGAAGGTTTGTATGGCCAAGAACTCGACATTGAGTTAAAAAATTACAAATTCATAAAAAATGGTTCTTTGCAGCAACGCATTATTGCAGAAGTAAACACCTATAAACTTCACGCCAACGAATCCGGCAAAACAGGAATTGGCGGTAACATAAAAAATGCTACAGAGGCAAAAACAGTCACGGAGCAACGCATTCAAAAAGCGGTAATTGAAGTAACAGTTAACCCCGTGTGGATGAAAGGTGACGAACTAGAAATTTTTCCTGTAATCATAAACGAGCAAACCCGCGAAGAGTATACCATAGAAACCCTAGCATACCTCAAAGTAAACCATAACAGCCCAGTACAAAAAGACCCTGCAGACTCTGGCAACAAACCTTTGATGGTTGGGCAGGTAGATACTGAATCAAGAGCCAATGATAACAAAAAAACTATAGATTTTACGTTTGGAATTTTTATTGATGGGACATTAAACAATTTATATAACAGTGAGTCTAGACAAAAATTTGAAAAAGCCCATGGTGTAGCAGATAACCAAAAAAAAGTAGATAAATTCAATGAAAAAAAATATCGCTACATCGATGAGAGCAGTTATGAAAACGATTTATCCAACCCTGCTATTATATTTCAAAATTATATTGAAAAGCCAAATGATCAAAATCATCCTGTTTTTGCAGTGTATACTGAAGGTATTGGTACGGAAACCAAGCCCGATGCTAACGGAAATCTCGAATACAAAGATTATAAAAATGACGACATGATAGGATATGGATTGGGAACTACAGCCATAATATCTAACACTGGCATCAAGAAAAAAGTGCGACAAGCCTGCGAAGAAATGGCAAAAAAAATTGCAGATGTAATGAAACCAAAAAAAGGATATATAGTAGGAACAATAACTGTCGATGTATTTGGATTTAGCCGTGGCGCAGCCGCAGCTCGAAATTTTGTTCACGAAATTACCTACCATGCCTACGATGCTTCCTATGGTATTGAAAGTTACCGTTGTGACCAGCACGGCTATACGGTTTCGCCAAAGTATTACGAAAAAACACTACTTCCTGCAAACGGACATTTGGGATATATGTTGGCAGAAAGCGAGTTAGTTTTCAAAAAACTCGACATTCGTTTTGCGGGGCTCTATGATACGGTGCCACATCATGGTTTGAGCCAAGTCAACGATGCCGAAGACCTTGGATTGCACAGTATTGACAAAGCAAACTATGTAGTACACATGGCAGCGGGCGATGAGCACCGCAAAAATTTTAGTTTAGTAAAAATTGGTACAGTCAATAAAACACCCCCAGACTCTGGCAAAAAAGGAGGTATTGAACTTTTTATGCCTGGCGTGCATTGCGATGTGGGTGGCAGTTATGTCGATGAAAAACCAGAGAAAAAATACCGCATCGATGCTTTTGATGACTATTCGAAACTCGAAACACTCAAAGACGAATTAGTCGCTCAAGGTTGGTTCAAAGAAAAACAAGCCTTTATACTCAACGCGGTGTCAACCCCTAGTATAAAATCAACACACATCAACAAAACTAACCATAATTTTTACAGTAAATATACCCTCAATTCCGAGAGAACAAAAGTAAGTAACCAATATAGTTTCATACCCCTGCGCCTAATGGCAGAATTTTGCGAAATGAAAAATGTGTTTTTAGTTCAAGATGCTATAAAAAATAAGTTTCCTTTCACAGACAAAGGACACATTAGAGATAATGTTCAATTCTTGGAGCGCATACTGCAAAAACTGCATGCCTATGCTTTTGATGGTGGGGAACCTTTGCATTTAGTACCCGCAGAAACTTTTAGCCAACCTGCTTTTGTACCTCCTGCAAATGGCGACTTTAACAAAGCCCTTATGGACTATCTGAACCGCCAAAAAGAGGGTCAAGAGGCTTTGGACAAAAGCATTGCAAAACAAAATGAAGACATTATGTTTTTGCGCAACAACCACCTGCATTGGAACTCGGTATATGGTTACAAAACAGCAACAGACATTGCTACGCAACCACATGCACCACATATAGATGATAACGGAAAACGAAATAGAACCACACGATGAAAAAATATTTAAATCTAATACTAATTATCTCGCTGTTGCAAGCGAGTTGTCAAGACAAAAAAATGAAAGAAAATACACATTTTATTTATAAAATACAGGCAGGTGCACCCGAAGAATATCCGGTAGAGGTACACGATGGTGTACTCTCCAATGGTAACAATTTTATCTCTGCAATACCGAAAACTGGAATTGCAGCAAGTGGTTGGGGTTGGGGTTCAAGAGATTCTGGGATGACTGGTGGCACTGTGCCCAACCATTTAGAACTTACCTGGATTAGTTATGCCGAGAAAAAGTTTTGGAAAATTGATACTGCGTTACCAGAACAAAAAATATTAACCTTGTTTCAAAAAGGGTATAATTATGTAAATAGAAGTGATAAAGAAGTACATGAAACTTATAATGGTTTAATAATCGGTTTGGCACCTGGAGGTGTTGTCGTTCTTTGGTTAGATGGTGTGAGAAAAGTAGAAATTGGTCGTTTTCAAGCCAAAGAAACCTATGTTAACAAACTCGATTTTCAACCTGTAAAAACTGATGATAGTCAAGAACAGTTTTATGAATTGTGGTATAAAATAGCCGTACCAGAATCCTCTCGAGAAGAAATAAAAAAAAATGGCATTCCATTTACTACATGGGACGACTATCGCATCCAGTACAACTGGCGGTATCATACCATATCCTACAAAGCTGGTGCAGAGGAGTTGGTAACATTTGAAGGAACAGACTATATAAATGGGGAGTTTGAAATGTTCGACACAAAAACAAAAATGCTACTAACAAAAGAATTTTTACCGAAACCCTTGCCATGGCGCACAGACTTTAGTTATGTCGATCACAGTAGTTTTGTAAAGTTTGACAAAAAAGAAATCATGCAAGCATTCAAAACTATTGCTAAAAAACACCCCAATGAACCCATTGAAATAGTCATTAGAGTTGGATTTGAGTATCGAGGACTAACATTTGAAGTAAAATGTGGAGAAGATAGTATACCGCTAGAAAAAGTGACAGTAACAATGTATGATGTGTAAAAAATGTGGGCAATTTAGTCATTCGTTTTGCAGGGCTCTATGATTCTGTACCGCATCATGGGTTTTCTCAGGGTAACGACATCAAAGATTTGGGTCTCAACTCTATTAGCAAAGCAAACTACACCGTGCATTTGGTGGCGGGTGATGAGCACCGAGCAAACTTTAGTTTGGTAGACATTTCCTGCATCACAGGTCAAAAGGGAGGCGGTAGTACTCCAAGAGGCATCGAGTTATACTTACCTGGTGTTCATTGCGATGTGGGTGGCAGTTATGTTGAGGGACGAGGCGAAACCATTGGTCGTATTTTAGTAAAAACACCAGACTCG
>JAYWEG010000013.1:0-2560 GCA_043779445.1 Bacteroidota bacterium | reverse complement strand
AGTCGAATCATAACCGTAAATATCTTTTATTTTATCATCTGATTTCTTTTTTGCTTTTTCAAAATCTGTAAATTTTACTTTGACTAATTTTTTATTTTGTCCAGTCGTGTCAACAACTTTTCGTAAAATGGAAACAATTTTTATAGAATCATTGAACTTAAATTCATATTGTAGACTGTCTTTAATGCCGTTTTGGAAAGTAAAAAACATATTAAAACTTCGAGCCAATCTATTTTTTTTGAAGGTTTGATTCTTTCCATCAGATGAAAACCAATTTTTATATTCTGAAAGATATTCTGGAATTTTTTTACCATTTATGGATAGAACTTCGGTTCCAATTTTAATTTTTTTGTCATATGATTTATTTTTAACAACGTACAACTTATCATTGAATAGTTCAAATTCAAACTGACCAAAAGGGCTAATTCCTTTTTTGATTAAAGCAGCAGTTTCTGATTTTGTAAATTGTTTAATTGGTGGCGTGACAATCATGTGCCCTTCGCGAACGCTCGAAACTATAGGACTTAATTTAGTATAAAACTCAAAACTCGTCATAGGTCTGTTAATAGTTGATTTGAGACTGTCAAATTTATAATCTAAATCTTTTTGCGAAATATACCAATGTAATCTAGGATGCAGATTTTGCATTTTAGAATACGTGTAATCAACATCAGATTTTAGTTTTTCTTCAGGAATCAAATCGTTTAAATGTGCATTGTGATTTTTTATTGAGGAACAACTTGCAATACAAATTATAAATAATATTAGTCGTATTTTTTTCATAGAATTCAATTATTATTTTTTAATCAAATATTTAAAGATATTTATAATACTTAATTGCGATGAATGGTTATATTTTTAAATTTAATAGTAACACTTAAACCTGAATAACTCCTAAATTAAATTTTTTCTCAATTGGGGATTGGTTTGCGGCTTCGATTCCCATTGATATCCAAGTTCTGGTTTCTAAAGGGTCAATAATCGCGTCTGTCCAAATTCGTGCTGCAGCATAATAGGGCGAAACTTGCTCATCGTATCTAGCTTTTATTTTGTCGAATAACTCTTTTTCTTTAGCTTCGTCGACAACTTCGCCTTTTGATTTTAGGGAACTTGCTTCGATTTGCGCCAACACTTTTGCGGCTTGTGTTCCACCCATTACGGCTAATTCTGCACTTGGCCAAGCGAAAATTAATCTTGGATCATAGGCTTTTCCGCACATGGCGTAGTTTCCTGCACCATAGGAATTTCCTATAATTACAGTAAATTTTGGCACAACCGAATTCGAGACTGCATTGACCATTTTGGCGCCATCTTTAATAATTCCACCATGTTCGGATTTGGAACCCACCATAAAGCCTGTTACATCCTGTACAAAAACCAATGGAATTTTCTTTTGATTACAATTGGCTATAAATCGTGTCGCTTTATCAGCAGAATCGGAGTAAATGGCTCCACCAAATTGCATCTCGCCTTTGGCATTTTTCACCACTTTTCGTTGATTGGCAACAATCCCTACAGCCCAACCATCGATTCTTGCATAGGCAGTGATTAGGGTTTTTCCGTAATCTGGTTTATATTCATCGAATTCTGAATTGTCAATTAGTCGCTTTACAATTTCATACATATCATATTGTTCGGCTCTAGATTTAGGTAGAATTCCGTAAATATCTTGTTCATCTAATGCTGGTTTTACTGGTTTTACACGATTGAAACCTGCTTTTTCGAAATCACCAATTTTGCCAACAATACTTTTTATTCTGTTTAACGCATCTTTATCGTCTTTGGCTTTATAATCTGTAACTCCCGATATTTCGCAATGAGTTGTTGCTCCACCAAGTGTTTCATTATCAATTGTTTCACCAATTGCTGCTTTAACTAAATAACTTCCTGCTAGGAAAATACTTCCAGTTTTGTCAACAATCATGGCTTCGTCGCTCATTATGGGCAAATAGGCACCTCCTGCAACGCAACTTCCCATGACTGCAGAAATTTGAGTAATTCCCATACTCGACATGATAGCATTATTTCTGAAAATGCGTCCAAAATGTTCTTTGTCTGGAAAAATCTCGTCTTGCATGGGTAAATAAACACCTGCTGAATCCACAAGATATATGATATGTAAGCGATTTTCCATAGCGATTTCTTGAGCACGAAGATTTTTTTTTCCCGTTATTGGAAACCAAGCACCTGCTTTTACTGTGGCATCATTAGCAACAACAATACATTGTTTACCAGATATATAGCCAATTTTTACCACAACGCCTCCGCTTGGACACCCACCATGTTCCGCATACATTCCATCACCAACAAAAGCACCAATTTCGATGGATTTTGATTTTTCGTCAAGCAAATAATCGATTCGTTCTCTGGCAGTCATTTTGCCTTCGAGGTGTAATTTTTCAATTCTTTTTTGTCCACCACCAAGTTTTACTTTGGCAAATCGTTGTTTTAAATCAGATAGTAAAAGTTTATTGTGGTCTTCGTTTTTGTTGAAGTTTAAATCCATTTTGTAAGAAATATATTTTTGCGAATTTACAAAATGGTTTTCATTTTTTGTTAG
>JAYWEG010000012.1:0-2564 GCA_043779445.1 Bacteroidota bacterium | reverse complement strand
AAACTAATTAAAATTTGAACTTTGGTATCTCAACTAATAATACAAAACTATTCCTCAACTTTCTTAACAACCTTTCTAGCGATTTCAATCTTAAATTTTTTGCCTTTCATTTTTTCATCTCGAATATTTTTCAATAAATCTTGAACTTTATTAAATTTTATGGCTGCAAAGGAAATAAAATCTTTGACTTCTATCAATCCTAAATCGTCCTTTTCGAGTTTACCTTTTTGAGAAAAGAACCCCACAATATCGATTTTGTTCAATTTATTTTTTTTCCCTCCAGAAATATAAACCGTTTGAAATTGTGGAGGTTTTGGTAAATTAGCCGAATTTTCTATGGTTAAAACTTTCATTTCATAATCAACATAATCTAACTTTTTCTCGGTTTCGTTATGAATAATATAAGCAGTTCCCGATGCTAACATTCTGGCTGTTCGACCATTTCTGTGCGTAAATTCGTATTCTTTTGAAGGTAAATGATAATGAATAACATGTTTCATTTCTGGAATATCCAATCCACGAGCAGCTAAATCGGTCGTAATTAAATAAGAAACGCTTCCGTTTCGAAATTGAATTAATGCCCGTTCGCGCTCATCTTGATCCATTCCGCCATGATAGTAGGTAGCATAAATTCCTTTTTCGCAAAGCGTATCACTAATTCTTTCGGCAGCTTCGCGATGGTTACAAAAAATAATTGCCGATTCTGATTTCAAGGAACAAATTAAGTTGAACAAACTTCCAATCTTGTCTTTTTCTTTCGAAATAACCAATTTCATCGAAAGATTCAGTTTTTCTTCTTCAGAAGGAATAAAATCCAAAATTGTCGGATTAATAACTTGTGTGTATTTTGGAATTTCAATATCCGAAGTTGCAGAAACCAAAACTCGCTTGTTCAATTTTGTCAGTTTTCCGATAATAAATGACATTTGTTCGTGAAAACCGAGTTGTAACGATTTATCGAATTCATCGAGAATTAAAGTTTGAATTTTATCAATTCTAAAATTTCCACGATCAATATGATCGGCAATTCTGCCTGGAGTTCCAATTAAAACGGCTGGTGGATTACTCAAGTTTTTAATTTCGGTATCTATCGAATGCCCGCCATAGCACACATTGACTTTATAATCGGTGCCCATTTTTTTCCAAACTTGCTCTATTTGTAACCCTAGTTCACGTGATGGAACCAAAATTAAAGTCTGAACCGAAAGAATTTCGGCTTGCAGCATTTCGAATATTGGCAACAAAAAAGCTAAAGTTTTTCCTGAACCAGTTGGCGAAAGCAACAAAACATTATTATCATTCAAAATAGTTTCTTGCGCTGCAACTTGCATTTCGTTTAGGTTTTTGATTCCTAAATTACCAAGAATATTATTGGAATTTGTATTTTTGTTCATTTTGCAAAGATAAGTTAAAGTATTAAGATTTAAGATTTTTTAGACTGTTTATTGAATTTTGAAATTGAATTTTGAAATTGAAATTGCTTACTTTTGAAATCTAAACTTAATCAATGAAAATTTATAACTATATTCTATTGCTAATTTCTTTTTCGGTTTTTTCACAGAAAGATAACAAATACCAAACTTTTTTCGAAAAGGGAAACGGAAATCAATCAGCTAATTATCAAGAAACTATTGACTTTTATTCGCTTTTAGCCAAAGATTTTCCAACTCTTAAAATGCAAGAAATGGGCTTAACCGATTCTGGTTTTCCTTTGCATATTGTTATATTTAATCCCGAAAAAATCTTTGATTTTAATCAAATTCAAAAAAATAAATCCATAATTCTCATCAACAACGGCATTCACGCTGGCGAACCAGATGGCATTGATGCAACCATGATGCTATTTCGTGATTTGGTTTTAGGGAAAATTAAAATTCCTAAAAACTCGGTGATTGTTGCCATTCCAGTTTATAATATTGGTGGTGCATTGAATCGAAATTCAACAACTCGAGTCAATCAAGAGGGTCCAGAAGTATATGGTTTTCGCGGCAACGGGCGCAATTTCGACTTGAATCGTGATTTCATAAAATCGGATACTCGAAATACCAAAAGTTTTATTGATATTTTCCATAAAATAAATGCTGATGTTTTTATGGACAATCACGTGAGCAATGGCGCAGATTATCAGTACAAATTAACATACATCATGACGCAACACAACAAATTAGGAACTGTTTTAGGCAATTTTCTAAATCAAGAAATGATGCCCGAAATCGTTAAAGATTTGAATGTTAAAAAAGTCGAAATTACGCCCTATGTAAATGCATTCGAGGATACACCAGACAAAGGATTTGCTCAGTTTTTCGAATCGCCAAGATTTGCAACGGGATACACGTCGTTGTTCAATACAATAGGTTTTGTGGTCGAGACCCACATGCTTAAAAAATATTCCGAACGTGTGAAAGTTACTTATGATTTCATGCTTTCGACAATCGATTTTACGGATAAAAATTATCAAAAAATTAAAGATTTGAGATTAAAAAACGAATTACAATATCAATCTGGAAAAAAATATACTTTGAAATGGGAAATTGACAGTTCGAAAGTAGAGAAAATTGACTTTT
>JAYWEG010000011.1:0-6375 GCA_043779445.1 Bacteroidota bacterium | reverse complement strand
ATGATTTTTGCAATTACTTCTAAAGAAATTGTATTATTAGAAATCTTCATAGCGGCTTCAATCATGGACAAAATATAACCTTTAATGCCATAACCATAGAGTGATAGGTTTTCGATTTCGGTTTTAAACAATTCTTGCGATAATCCTTGATGAGATAAATAGTCTTGCATTAAAGCGCAAAATTTTTGTTCCACTTCTTGAAAATAGGGTTCATTAACAAACAAAGTATCGTCTGCATCGAAAGCCAGTATTTTTAACTTCATTAGGAGTATTTGTGTAAGAATTCTTTTTGGCTAACTTACAATAATTTCTTTAAAGCATTTTGAAATTTATTAATTTTATTAGTAAATTAAAAACATTTTGAATTAAGATTTTCAAAAAAAAATTAATATCTACATTAGCATAAAACCCAAAAACTAGACTAATTTTATTTCTAAATTACTTTTCTATACCTTTGTTGTCCTAACTTAAATTTGTTTATAGCATGCAACTGTATAACACTTTGAGCGCAGAGGAACGATCAGAAATGATAGACAACGCTGGAAAACAGCGACTTACGTTGTCATTCTATGCCTATGCGCAAATTCAAAATCCAACACAATTTCGTAACGAATTATTCTTGGCTTGGAATCCTTTAGATGTTCTGGGGAGAATATATGTGGCTAATGAAGGAATAAATGCTCAACTTTCTTTGCCAGCAGATAGTTTTTATGATTTTAAAAAATCTATCGAAAGATATGATTTCATGGTAAATCTTCGAATGAATATTGCCGTGGAGCAAGATGATTTTTCGTTTTTGAAACTTACCATAAAAGTTCGTGACAAAATTGTTGCCGATGGTTTAACAGATGAAACTTTTGATGCATCAAATATTGGAATTCATCTAAAAGCAAAAGAATTTAATGATCTATTAGAAGATCCAAATACTATTGTCGTGGATATGAGAAATCATTACGAATCCGAAATTGGACATTTTACAAATGCCATAAAACCAGATGTTGATACTTTTCGGGAGTCTTTACCAATTATCGAGGAGCAACTTTTTGAACACAAACAAGATAAAAAACTATTAATGTATTGTACTGGCGGAATTCGATGTGAAAAAGCAAGTGCTTATTTCAAACACAAAGGTTTCGAAAACGTGTATCAACTCGAAGGTGGGATAATCGAATACACGCGCCAAGTCAAGGCCGAAGGTTTAGAAAGCAAGTTTATTGGTAAAAATTTTGTTTTCGATCATCGTTTGGGCGAGAGAATTACAGAAGATATAATATCTAATTGTCACCAATGCGGAACGCCTTGCGATGTGCACACAAATTGCGCAAACGAAGGTTGCCATTTACTTTTTATTCAATGCGAAAATTGTGCTAATGAAATGCAAGGGTGCTGCTCATCAAACTGTGTAGCAATAATAGATCTTCCATCAGATGAGCAAAAAGAAATTAGAAAAGGAATAATAAACGGCAATAAAATATTCAAAAAAGGAAAATCAAATGTATTGTTATTCAAAAACTTAAGTGAAACTAATTTGGTTTCCACAATAGAAAAATCTGACAAGAATATTGATTTCTACGTTTCTAAAAAAACTAAAATCAGGAAAATTTTTATTGGAAAAGCAACTCACTATTTTGTCAAAGCACAAGTTGGACAGTTTTTGATAGAAGAAAACGAAATTTCAATTGGTGATACAATTTTAATAAAAGGATCCACAACCGGAAATCAAGAAATTGTTTTATCAGAAATAGTAGTAAATGGAATAGTTGCAAAAAAAGCAATTTGTGGAGATGTTCTAACACTAAAATTGCCATTTAGAATTCGATTGTCAGACAGATTGTATAAAATTTTAAGTTAGTTTCAAAAAATCTATAATTCTCAATTCCTGAATCCTAATTTTTTCTATCTTTACAAATTAAACATTTACGAATTTAAGTTGCTACAAATGCAACATCAAAATATATCATGGCATGTACAAGTTGTTCAACCTCTGAGGGTGGCGCACCAAAAGGTTGTAAAAATAATGGCACTTGCGGAACCGATAGTTGCAACAAACTAACGGTTTTCGATTGGCTTTCAAATATGAGTGTATCAAATGGAGAAACTCCTTTTGATTGTGTAGAAGTTCGTTTCAAAAACGGGAGAAAAGAGTTTTATCGCAATACCGAAAAACTAACGTTATCTATGGGAGATGTTGTTGCTACAGAGGCTTCCCCTGGTCATGACATTGGAATTGTAACGCTAACAGGTGAACTGGTAAAAATCCAAATGAAAAAGAAGAAAGTGAATCATTTGGGCTCCGATATTACAAAAATTTACAGAAAAGCGTCTCAAAGAGACATCGATATTTGGTCAGCAGCCAGAGATAAAGAAGAACCCATGAAGGTTCGGGCTCGTGAACTTGCCATTGAACAAAAACTCGAAATGAAAATTTCGGACATTGAATTTCAAGGTGATGGCTCCAAAGCAACGTTTTATTATACAGCAAATGACAGAGTCGATTTTAGAGGTTTAATCAAGGAATTTGCTAAAGAATTTAGTGCTAGAATCGAGATGAAACAAGTTGGTTTGCGTCAGGAGGCGGCTCGTTTGGGTGGAATTGGTTCTTGTGGTCGTGAGCTATGTTGTTCTACTTGGCTAACAGATTTTAGAAGTGTAAATACTTCTGCAGCTCGTTATCAACAATTGTCATTAAATCCTCAAAAATTAGCAGGACAGTGTGGAAAATTAAAATGCTGTTTGAATTACGAGTTAGATACATACATGGATGCTTTAAAGCATTTCCCGGAATTTGAAACTAAATTAGTTACAGAAAAAGGCGAAGCAATTTGCCAAAAGCAAGATATTTTTAAAGGACTCATGTGGTTTGCATACACCAATAATTTTGCGAATTGGCACGTTCTAAAAATTGAACAAGTTCAAGAAATTATTGCAGAAAATAAAGAAAAAAGAAAAGTAGCATCACTAGAGGATTATGCCATTGAAATTGTAGTTGAGGCTCAAAAAGATTTTAATAATGCTATGGGACAAGAGAGTTTAACTCGTTTTGACCAACCAAAGACTAAGAAAAAGAATAACAACAAAAAGAAAAAACCTTTAGGGACAAATGCAATAGTTGCAAACAATCCAAATCCAAATCAAAAAGCTAATCCTAATCAAAAAATCAATCCTAATCAAAAAATCAATCCAAATCAAAATAAAAGAACAAATAACAATCAGAAATCTGATGATATTGTAGCAAAACCCAGAAATCCTGAAAATGTAATTCGTCCTACCATAAAAATAATTCCAAATCAAAAAAATGAAACTAAAGACTAAAATTTTGTTTTATTTGATGTTAATAATTCTAGTGTCTTGTGACGAAAAAAGAGTTTTCGATGAATATAAATCAGTTGGAAGTTCTTGGAAAAAAAACGATATTGTAAGTTTTGATATTCCAAAATTAGAATCTACAAAACGCTATAATTTGTTTTTAAATATACGAAACAATAACGATTATCCGTACAATAATTTGTTTTTGAAAGTTTCTTTAGAAAATCCAGACGGATTGGTAAAAGTTGATACATTAGAATACCAAATGGCAAACCCAGACGGGACTTTGCTTGGTGAGGGTTTTTCTGATGTTAAAGAAAGCAAACTTTTTTTTAAAGAAAATATAAAATTCGATAAGAAAGGAAGTTATAAAATTAAAATACAACAAGCAGTTCGACAATCTGGTAAAATTTCTGGAGAAAAAGATCTAAAAGGAATTACCGAAGTAGGGTTTAGAATAGAATCATCAAACTAAAAATTATGGCCCAAAAACCAACAATCGTAAAAAAAGATATAAAGTATTACAAAAAGAAATTCTGGAAAATTTTCTTCTATTCTCTTGGAGGAGTATTTGCTTTTTTTCTATTAGCGTCTTGGGGAGTTTTTGGATCCATGCCTTCTTTCGAAGAACTAGAAAACCCTAATTCAAATCTTGCCACAGAAATTATATCTAGCGATGGGGTCGTTCTTGGTAAATTTTATAACGAAAATAGAACATCAATAAAATATAAAGATTTACCAAAACATTTAGTTGATGCTTTAGTCTCAACCGAGGATGAACGTTTCTATGACCATTCTGGAATCGACGCAAGAGGAACCCTAAGAGCGGTTTCTAGTTTGGGAACAAATGGAGGTGCAAGTACTTTGACACAACAATTGGCAAAATTACTTTTTCATGGCGAAGGTTCAAAATTTTTACCTTTTCGAATTGTTCAAAAAGCAAAAGAATGGATTATAGCCATTCGATTAGAGCGTCAATATACCAAGCAAGAAATTATTGCAATGTACCTCAATAAAGCAGATTTTGTCAATACAGCCGTTGGAATTCGTTCTGCGGCCAAAGTATATTTTGCAAAAGAACCTAGAGATTTGACCATTAATGAAAGTGCAATGCTAGTTGGGATGCTAAAAAACCCTTCACTTTACAATCCAGTTCGTCGTCCAGAAAAAGTAGAAGAACGCCGAAATGTGGTTTTACATCAAATGGTTAAGAATAATCATCTCGAAGAAGCTGCAAAATCAAAACTCGAAAAACAACCTATTGTTCTTAAATTTCATCCAGAAAGTCATTTAGACGGTATCGCAACCTATTTTAGAGAGTATCTCAGAGATTACCTCAAAACTTGGGCAAAAGAAAACAAAAAAGCAGACGGCGAAGAATATGATATTTATAGCGATGGACTAAAAATATATACCACAATAGATTCTCGAATTCAGGAACATGCAGAAGAAGCAGTAAAAGCGCATTTAAAAAACCTTCAAGAAGAATTCTTTGCGCAAGCAAAAGGAAATAAAAATGCTCCTTTCGTTAATATTTCTGAAATCGAAACTCAAAAAATTCTCAACCAGGCCATGAAATCCTCAGAAAGATGGCGTGTTCTCAAAGAGCAAGACAAATCCGATGATGAAATCATCCAATCATTTTCAGTAAAAACAAAAATGACTGTTTTTTCATGGGATGGCGAAAAAGAAATGGAAATGACACCGCTGGATTCCATTCGTTATTACAAGCATTTTCTACAAGCTGGACTAATGTCAATGGAACCACAAACAGGGCAAATCAAGGCTTGGGTTGGCGGAATCGATTACAAATATTTTCAATACGATCACGTAGGTCAAGGAGCAAGACAAGTGGGATCAACCTTCAAACCGTTTGTATATGCCACAGCAATTCAACAACTTGGGATGTCACCTTGTGATACTATAATAGATGGACCTTTCATAATTCGCAAAGGGCGCCATCATGTAACCGAAGATTGGGAACCACGAAATTCAGACAATCGTTATCGTGGTATGGTAACTCTCAAAAAAGCATTAGCAAATTCCATAAACACAATTTCGGCAAAACTCATCGACAAAACTGGCCCGGAAGCCGTTGTCGAACTAACCCATAAACTTGGGGTGAAATCCGAAATTCCAGTTCAGCCAGCAATTGCTCTTGGCGCTGTAGAAATTACAGTACATGATATGGTGGCAGCCTACAGCACATTCGCAAATGAAGGAGTGTATATGAAACCACAATTTCTCAATAAAATCGAAGACAAAAATGGCGTAATCATCTACGAAGCCATAGCAGAAACCCACGATGTTTTAAATAAAGACATTGCTTTTGCAGTCATCAAATTACTCGAAGGAGTAACAGAAGGTGGATCTGGAGAACGACTTAGAACCCAAGGAGGCGGGAGCGGTGACAATCGCTGGACAGGTTATCCATATTCTTTCAAAAATCCAATTGCAGGAAAAACAGGAACCACTCAAAACCAGTCAGACGGTTGGTTTATGGGAATGGTACCGAATTTAGTGACAGGCGTTTGGGTGGGTTGCGAAGACCGTTCCGCACGATTCAAAAGCATTACCTATGGACAAGGTGCAACCGCAGCATTACCAATTTGGGGATATTTCATGAAAAAATGCTACGAAGACGAGAATCTAAACATCTCAAAAGAAGAATTCAAACGACCAGAAAATATGTCTATTCGAGTAGACTGCTACAATTACTCAGCACCTCATCGAGAAAAAGATACCACAAATGTAGAACAAGACACAGAAGAATTTGGATTATAATTCAAAGCCATTTCCTACTGTACATTATATCTTTTTTTCCAAAATCTTTTTTTCTAATGCGCTTGGAGGAACTTCCGTTGGTCGTTCTACAAACCCAAGAAAAAATAGATTTTCTCAAAAAAGGATACCACTTCCATTAGGGCTAAAGTATATATCTAAACACTATTTTGTTTCTTGGTTCTATTTTTAGAAAATAGTAACAAATTTTAAATAATATTATTATAATTATCTCAATTGTCATTCTATAAACTTATTTTTTAAAGTCTCAACATTCATTAAAAGAAT
>JAYWEG010000010.1:0-2569 GCA_043779445.1 Bacteroidota bacterium | reverse complement strand
GTTTTGAAATGAAAATATCATATCTGGAAAGTATGATTTCTGCCATTACGTTACATTCGTTTCCATAGTATTTTAGGTTGGTTTCTACGCCTAAATCATCGAAGCAATAGTTTCTATATTCGCTATGAGAATTGTTTCCGTGGCTGTATTTTTGAATGGTTTGGTATCCTTCCTTGATAAATTCAAAACTAATGTCTCGGCAGGTTTTCATTATAAAATTGTTGTTTTGTTTTGCTGCACTTTTCATCAATGTCATCAATGTTGTTTTTCCGCAGCCAACTGGTCCAGAAAGTAAAATCCCCTTGGATAGATCTAAATTAAAATTTGCAGCCATAACCTCATCTTTTAGAAAATAACAAATCAGTTTTTGAATATTGACTACATCCGCTTCTCTGAAATGGAACTTTTCGCCATATTGTGATTTACCCTTTTGTTCCAACCAAGCCATCATTTCGGGATAATTGTAATTTGAATTCATAGTTTTTCATTCTACAAAGGCTCTGCATAATTTTTATCAATGGTGGCGTTGAGGTTGTAGGCTCTTGGTTGTGGGTTTGCTTTTTGGGTTGATGGATTTGGCAAATTGACCGAAAATTTTGGAGTATTCAACATCCAGTTTCGTGCAGCTGCTTGCCAATCTTTCATTTTGGTTTTTCCGCCAATGAGCCAACCGATGCTGGAGTAATAATTGAAAAATCGTTCTGCTTCAAATTCTGTGAAATTCTGAAACTTGAAATATTCCTTGACCGATTCCAAAGTAGGCGATTATACTTTTTCTTTTTTGGCGGAACTTTTTTCTTTTTCTTCGATTTCATTTTTTAAAAATAGATCATCATCAAAATTTTGAAAATTGGTGTCTATATCTATGTTTTTAATGTTTTTAGATGTTTGTTTATTATTATATATATAAGGCGGTTCATTAACCTGTTCATTAACGTGTTCATTTTTTGGCTCTGTTTGGTCAAAAATTGGTGTGGTTTGGTCATTATTTGAACTGGTTGTATCTGAAATAGTTTGAATAAAATTATTTCCTTCCGTAAAATTTATCATAAAAACCTCTGTTCCGGAATACGGATTATATGATGGAAAATAATCTAAAAACTTCAACCGTTGCAATTCCTTTATACACTTGTGGTAGGTTGCTTTTGATGCAATTTTGCTTCCTTTCATCATTTCGTCTCGAGATATTGTAATTGGATTTTTGAACCGATTAACGTTCCAACATTGAAACAGCGTTAAATACAAACTAATATGTGTTGGATTGAGTGATTCTTCATTCGATATTCGATTGAAAAATCCTGTTAGGTGTTTGATGTAATTCATCTTACTAACCATTTAGGATTAAACAAATTTGGTGTTGCTTCTACTTTGTTGGTTTCTAAAACTTTCTGTAAATCAGCATAAGCATAGAAAATGATACCGCCAACTTTGGTATAAGATAAAACACCATTAATTCGTAAATTTTGCAAAGTACCAGGAGAAATGTTTAGCAACTTTCTGACTTCGGTAGACTTGAGCCATTGTTTTTGCTGTTGCGGTTTTGAATTAAACATTGCGTTTAAATCGGAAAGAAGAAGTGTACGAAATTCGTTCAAATCTTCGCGAGTAATTACTTCGATTGCCATAATGTGCCTTTTTAAATTGTTATGGCACAAAATTGTGAGTTTTGATTGGTTTTGTTTGTCAAGTTGGTATCAACTTGGTAACGATTTTTTCTTAAACACTGGTTTTAATAGTTAAAACAGACTAAATTTATTATCCGTTTTTTTATTGATTGTGAATTTGACAATAATTAAGCTAATTAGAAAAAATATCACTTTAAATATTCTAATTATTATTATTTTAAGTATTGATTTTCAATGTATTATTTACTTTAGGACTTTTGATTTGTGACAACTTGGTATAAACTTGGTAATGCTATTTTGACTTATTATTTTCTAGTTCAATTTTCTTTTTTAAAATCTTCATCAAACCATCTAAATATGTTGTTTCCTCTGTTTTTCTTGCTCTTATGGAATACCAACTTCTGTAAACATCCCCCAAATCAATATTGAAAATAGATTCAAAATAACTGGCGATTTCTTTAATTTCTGCTTTTCCGTTGTTAAAACTTCCTTGATAATGCACCGCATACAATAATTCTATTAATGACGATTTATTATCTGTCCAAGTAAGTTTTACTTTTGGTAATGCTTGAGTTTTTGTTGTCATTGTCGCTTTTCTATCTAATATTGTTAACTGCTCTTTTAGGTATATTTCGAGTAAATCGTTTGCTAATATTTTCGAAACTTTAAAATCGTGGCTTGTATTAAATTCTTGGTCGGATGTAAAGAAAAAAGTATCTAATGATAATCTAATATCGGACTTACCTCGTAAAAAGTATTTTTCATCAAGAAATATTGCACCTGTTCTATAATATTGGTAGAAGTCTAAATTGTTATCGAAAAAATGATTTAATTTATCTAACTCGTTCAACAAATACTTGCGTTGTGATCTGTCTGTTCCTTTTGGTCTTTTGGTTTCAATTTTTAAAACTTTTGTGTGAAATATCAATTTTGAAAAAACGTAT
>JAYWEG010000009.1:0-2570 GCA_043779445.1 Bacteroidota bacterium | reverse complement strand
AAAAATTTTAGAACATATTCATCGTGGAGATATTTATGAAGCTAATTTTTGTATGGAATTTTTTGCCGAAAATGCAATCATCAACCCTTTAGAAAAATATTTCAAATTAGATGAAATTTCGAAAGCACCATTTTCGGTTTTTTTTAAGAATAATAAACATTATTTGCTTTGCGCGTCACCAGAAAGATACATTAAAAAAATTAATGAAAATCTAATTTCGCAACCCATAAAAGGAACTTCAAAGCGATTTTCAAATGAATTCGAGGACGATAATTCGAAACTCGAATTGTCCCAAAACCCAAAAGAACGCTCAGAAAACATTATGATTACCGATTTAGTTCGGAACGATTTGTCACGAACGGCACAAAAAGGTTCGGTTCAAGTTCAAGAATTGTGCAAAGTCTATTCTTTCTTGCAGGTGCATCAAATGATCACGACAATTTCATCAAAATTAAATCTAGCTTTTTCGATTACTGATGTATTGAAAACTACTTTCCCGATGGGAAGTATGACAGGTGCACCTAAAATTTCTGCCATGCAAATTATCGAAGATTTAGAGGAATCAAAACGAGGTTTATACAGTGGTTCTGTTGGATATTTTACTCCAAATGGCGATTTCGATTTTAATGTTGTAATTCGCAGTATTTTGTTTAATCAAGAGGCAAAATATGTTTCGTTTTCGGTAGGAAGTGCTATAACATCGCTATCAATTCCTGAGCAAGAATATGAGGAATGTTTGCTCAAGGCCGATGCGATGTTAAAAGTTTTGTCCTAAATCCAAATGAAATAATTAAATTTGAAAATGATTCATAAATTTCAAAGTCATCTCGCTACAAATTTTCCTTTTTTGGAAAACAAAAAACTGCTTTTGGCAACGAGTGGTGGATTAGATTCTATGGTTTTATTGTATTTATTACAGCACTTAAATTTTGAGATTGCTATCGCACATTGTAATTTTAAACTTCGAGGTCTAGAAAGTTTTGAGGATCAAAATTTTGTTCAAGAATATGCTACAGCTAATAATATTCCAATATTTGTGACGCAATTTGATACCGAAAATTTCGCAAAAGATTACAAACTTTCGACACAGGTTGCGGCAAGAAACCTTCGTTATGATTGGTTTAATGAACTATTAGAATCCGAAAACTACGATTTTATTTTAACGGCTCATCATGCTGATGACAATCTTGAAACTTTCATTATCAATCTTTCTCGTGGTACAGGTTTAGACGGTTTGGTTGGAATTCCAGCACAAAACCACAAAATTATTCGACCGCTTTTATTTTTTTCCCGTCAAGAAATCGAAGATTATGCCAACCAAAACAACATCAAATGGCGAGAAGATCCTAGTAATTCTTCCGATAAATATTTACGAAATAAAATCCGCCATCATATTATTCCACAACTAAAAGAATTGAATGAGAACTTTTTAAAGTCTTTTCAGAAAACTCAAAGCTATTTGAAAGAATCCCAATCAATGGTCGAGGATGCTACCATAATGATTTATCAACAAGTTGCGAAAGAAGTTGGTGACGAAATTCATTTTGATTTATTAAAATTAAAAACTTTACCAAATTACAAATCCTATGTATACCAATGGCTTCAAGAATTTGGTTTTTCGGCTTGGAATGATATTTATGATTTGGTCGAGTCGCAATCGGGAAAAATAATATATTCTAATGAGTATCAATTATTAAAAAACAGAAATTATTTAATTTTATCTCCGATTTCTGAATTTGATAATGAAATTTTTTATATCGAAAAAAATCAACTAGAAGTTAAATTTCCTATAAATTTAGAGATTTGTCAGGTTCAAACAATTTCTAATACTAATCAAAATGCTATATTTGTTGACTTAGATAAATTAACTTTCCCGCTAATAATCATAAGATGGAATAAAGGCGATAATTTTCAACCATTTGGAATGAATGGAAAATCCAAAAAAGTCAGTAAATTTTTTAAAGACGAAAAATTATCAATTTTAGAAAAAAAAAATGTTTGGATTTTAACTTCTGATAATCAAATAGTTTGGATAATAGGTTTACGACAGGATGAACGTTTTAGAATAGAAAATACAACACAAAGCATATTACAAATTACATTAAAATAATGAAAAAAATATATTTATTAATTATCACTTTTTTTGCTTTTGCAAATGCTAATTCTCAAATTTTAAATCCAGTAAAATGGACTTCGAAAACGGAGAAAATTTCAGAAACTGAATTTAATTTAGTTTTGAACGGAAAAATTGACCCAGAATGGCACGTTTATTCACAATTTACGCCCGATGGCGGTTCTTTGCCCATGGAATTAAAATTTTTTGATCAAAAAGGCAACTTCGAATTGTTGGGAAAAGCAACTGAAAGTCCTTATAAAAAAGGTTTTAACGATATTTTTGGTGTTGATGAATTCTATTTCGAAAAATCTGTAATCATAACTCAAAAAGTAAAAATAACGAATCCAAAAACAAATAAAATCAAATTAGTAATTGATTATCAAGTTTGTAAAGAATCTTGCATCAACGACAAAAAAACATTTATTTTCGACATTCCGGTTTCTAAAACAGAAAA
>JAYWEG010000008.1:0-6411 GCA_043779445.1 Bacteroidota bacterium | reverse complement strand
TTTGTTCTCGACTGCGCTCGAACTGACAACCTGATTTGTTAAAGTATTCCATGCCCAAACCGTTGCATTCCCTAATGGCGGTTGTCCGTCTTCTGTTGGCAAATATTTCTCGACTTCGGGAAGTTTAATCGGTAAATGTTTCGCATCAATCATTTGCGGCAAGCCATTTACATAATAAACTGGAAAAGGTTCGCCCCAATATCTTTGGCGAGAAAAAACAGCATCACGCAAACGGTAATTGGTTTTTCCTGAACCTTGATTTATTTTTTCGAGTTCCTCAATAGCTTTTTTGGTTGCTTGTTTGTAATTCAATCCATTCAAAAAGTCAGAATTAGCAATTACAACATTTTCTTTTGAGCCATACGCTTCTTTAGAAATATCAATATTATCAAAAATATTTTTGATTGCTGGCATTCCATTTTGACCTTTAAAGAAATTGGCAAAAGCATAATCTCTTTCGTCTCCGCAAGGAACCGCCATAACTGCTCCCGTTCCGTAACCCGCGAGAACATAATCGCCAATCCAAACCGGAATGGGTTCTTTGGTAAACGGATGCTCGGCATACGCCCCAGTGAAAACGCCCGAAATGGTTTTTACATCCGCCATGCGTTCGCGTTCGGAACGTTTTGCGGTTTTTTCTATGTAATCATTAACACTTTGACGACATTCGTCGGTAGTAATTTCTGGGACTAAAGAATGTTCTGGTGCCAAGGTCATAAACGTTACTCCGAAAATGGTGTCGGGGCGGGTTGTAAATATCCTCACCCCGACCCTCTCCAAAGGAGAGGGAGACGAAACGTTGACCGTTGATTGTGCTAAGAGTTCTGACTTTATTTTATTTAAAACATCGTCTATATTGGCTAAAACTTCTTCATTGGTAAATCGGATTACTTTGAATCCTTTTTTATTTAAGACAAATGTTCTTTCCTCGTCTAGTTGAATTTGTTCTAGATCTTTATGATAACCACCATCTACTTCGATAACTAATCCTTTTGAGAGACAAACGAAATCAACAATAAAATCATCAATTAGATGTTGCTGTCTAAATTTATGTTCTAAATTTTTATTTCGTAATTGTTCCCAAAGAATTTTTTCTACATTTGTTGGGTTTTTTCGCATTTCTTGAGCATGATGAATATTTATGTGTGAGTTATTTCCTCCAGTCAAATATCCATGCTGTTTTTTATCGTCCGCTTTCTCTTCCCCTTTGGGGAAGGATAGGATGGGGAAAATAATTTCTGCTCCCACACTTTTCCCAATCCAATTTCTTTGACTTTCTTTGATACTTTCTGACCAATCGATTGTATCTAAACCTTGCAATAAACGTTCGGCATAAGCAGAAATTCGCATAGACCATTGCGTCATTTTTTTTCGGATTACTTGGTGCCCGCCACGTTCGGAAACACCATTTACAATTTCGTCATTGGCCAAAACGGTTCCTAATCCAGGACACCAGTTGACTTCGGTTTCAGCTAGATAGGTTAATCGATATTGTAAAAGGATTTTTTGTTGCTCATCTGATGAAAATGCATTCCAGTCTGATGCTGAAAATTCTTCAATATTGTCATCGCAAACAGCGTTAATAGTACTATTTCCTGATTTATCAAATTCATAAACCAAAGTCGAAATATCTTCGGCTTTATCAGAATTTTTATTGTACCAGGAATTGAATAATTGTATAAAAATCCATTGCGTGTGTTTGTAATAATCTGCATTAGAAGTTCGAACTTCGCGGTCCCAATCGAAAGAAAACCCAATTTTGTCCAATTGTTGGCGGTAACGAGCAATGTTTTCTTTGGTAGTTTTGTCTGGATGCTGCCCTGTTTGTATCGCATATTGCTCTGCTGGAAGTCCAAAACTATCATAACCTTGTGGATGCAAAACATTAAATCCTTTGTGGCGTTTGTATCTGGCAACAATATCCGAAGCGATATAACCTAGTGGATGTCCGACATGCAAACCTGCACCAGATGGATACGGAAACATATCTAAAACATAATATTTAGGCTTATCCGATGTTTTGCTTGCTGCAAATGTTTTGTGATCTGCCCAATATTTTTGCCAATTGGCCTCGATTTCGATAGGGGAATATTTCATTCTTTTTTCGGTTCTGAAATTTTTAGGTTATATGTTTTTATTTTTATTAATAAAAATATGGGCAAATTTACATTTTATACACGAAATTTAAAACTTTGAACGTTATAAACTATGAATAAAGAAATTCTTTGTTATTTTTACAGCATAATTATATAAATATGAGCGATTCTTTCGATAAGTATCAAAAACGGAAATTAATTTCTTCCTATTTTTCTGTAGTATTGAGTGTGTTTCTTGTATTATTTCTTCTGGGATTGCTTGGTCTTTTCATTTTTAATGCTAAAAAACTCTCAAACGATTTTAAAGAACAAATTGCAATGACTGTATTTTTTAAGAAAGAGGCAAACGATAGTATTCTGAAGGCTTTTGGTAACGAACTTAAAACATCAAAATTTGCAAAAACATATACTTTTGTGTCAAAAGATGCTGCTGCAAAACAACATACAGATATTATTGGAGAGGATTTCATGAAGTTTTTGGGTGAAAATCCACTACAAAACTCCTATGATATTACTCTAAAAGCTGATTATGTTGAGAGAAAACAAATTTCTAAAATTGAAACTTTATTGCGTGCAAACGAAAGTGTTGCCGATATTGTATATGACAAACAACTTGTTAACCTTGTAAACGACAATATCAAAAATGTAACTTGGTGGATTTTAATTCTAAGTGCTTTTTTGACTTTAATTGCTGTTTTGCTAATTAATAGTTCTTTGCGTTTGTCAATTCATTCCAATAGATTTATTATCAAAACGATGCAAATGGTTGGGGCGACAAAATCTTTTATTCGAAAACCATTCATTTGGAGAAGCATTAAACTAGGTTTAATTGGTTCTGGATTAGCAATTTTGGCTCTAATTGGAGTTTTGATTTATCTCGAAACAAGTTTTCCAAATCTAGGGATTTTAAATGATAAACTGATTGTTGGATTAATTTTGCTTGGCGTTTTGACGGTTGGAGTATTAATTACTTGGATAAGTACTTTTTTTGCCACACAACGTTTCTTAAATTTGAGAACAGACGATTTATATTAATTTATAGTTATTAAAAAATAAAAACAGAAGATACGATTGCTTCGTTCCTCGCAATAACAACATGAAAAATAACGAAAACAAAACCGAGTTTCTTTTTGATAAAGTAAATTATAAATTTCTCTTAATCGGAATTGCAGTAATTGCAGTTGGATTTATACTCATGTCGGGTGGCGGAAGCGACGATCCGAAAGTATGGGACGAAGCCGTTTTTAACTTTCAACGCATTCGATTAGCGCCAACGGTTGTATTGATTGGTTTTGGAATCACAATTTATTCGATTCTTAAAAATCCAAAAAAAATATAAATGGATTATATTCAGGCCATTATTCTTGCAATTATTGAAGGAATAACAGAGTTTTTACCAGTTTCTTCTACTGGTCACATGATTATTACAAGTTCGTTTTTCGGAATTGCCCACGATGATTTTACAAAATTGTTTACCATTGTTATTCAACTTGGTGCTATTTTGTCGGTTTTGGTGTTGTATTTCAAACGTTTTTTTCAAACCTTAGATTTTTATTTTAAGTTATTGGCAGCATTTATTCCCGCAGTAGTTTTAGGTTTAATTTTTAGTAAAAAAATAGATTCGCTACTTGAAAATCCAGTTACGGTAGCAATTTCGTTGTTACTTGGCGGAATTATATTATTGAAAGTCGATGATTGGTTCAACAAAACCGACGATTCCTCTTCACAAGAAATTACTTACCTCAAGGCAATAAAAATTGGATTCTTTCAATGTTTAGCAATGGTTCCAGGCGTATCTAGAAGTGGAGCGAGTATTGTTGGAGGAATGTCACAGAACTTATCCCGAACTTCCGCAGCGGAATTCTCCTTTTTTTTAGCCGTGCCAACCATGCTTGGAGCAACCGCAAAAAAATGTTATGATTACTACAAACACGGATTTGTTCTGACTCACGAACAAATTAATTTTTTAATCATTGGAAACATAATTGCATTTGCAGTAGCACTTTTAGCCATAAAGTCGTTCATTAGTTTTTTAACTAAAAAAGGATTTAAAGTTTTTGGATATTATAGAATTATTGTTGGAATTGCCCTTTTAGTCATTCATTTTTTTATTCATCCGTTAACAATTTTATAATGACTGCGGAAGATTATCTAAATGGTCAAGTGCTTTTAATTGACAAACCGTTAAATTGGACTTCCTTTCAGGCAGTTAACAAGTTAAAATATGCGCTAATTAACAAAGTCGGGCTTCCAAAAAAATTTAAAATTGGTCACGCAGGAACTTTGGATCCTTTAGCGACGGGGCTTTTGTTAGTTTGTACAGGAAAATTTACCAAAAGAATTTCCGAACTTCAAGGTCAAATCAAAGAATATACTGGTACTTTTTATATCGGTGCTACAACACCTTCGTATGATTTAGAAACTGAAATCGATGCTACTTATGATATTTCTCACATAGATGATAAATTAATTCACGAAACTGTGAAACAATTTCTTGGAGAAATTGACCAAAAACCGCCCATTTATTCTGCGATCAAAAAAGACGGTATTCGCCTTTACGAACACGCTCGTGCAGGCGAAAAAGTAGAAATTGCTTTTAGAAAAACTACTATTCATGAATTTGAAATCACTCATATTGATTTACCACAAATCGATTTTAGAGTAACCTGTAGCAAAGGAACGTATATTCGATCATTGGCTTTCGATTTTGGCAAAGCAATGCATTCGGGATCGTATTTAACCACATTACGAAGAACAAAAATTGGCGATTTTAGTGTAGAAAATGCTACAGATGTAACTTTATTTGAAGAAAAATTAGGTCTAAATAAACAATAGTTTTTAATAAAATTAGAATATTTATATATTTGCAAAACACAACAACATCATGAAATACAAAAGAATTCTTCTAAAACTTAGCGGCGAAGCACTCATGGGAGACCGACATTATGGCATTGATCCAGCCCGTTTAGCAGAATACGCCGAAGAAATTAAACAAATTCATAGCAAAGGCGTTGAAATAGCAATTGTCATTGGTGGTGGAAATATTTTTCGCGGCGTTGCTGGTGCTAGTAATGGAATGGATCGAGTTCAAGGAGATTACATGGGAATGTTAGCCACGGTAATTAACGGAATGGCGTTGCAAGGTGCGCTCGAAGATAAAGGAATGTTAACTCGCTTACAGACCGCGCTCAAAATCGAGGCCATTGCAGAACCCTACATTAAACGTCGTGCCGTTCGTCATCTCGAAAAAGGTAGAATTGTAATTTTTGGAGCTGGAACCGGAAATCCATATTTTACAACAGATACGGCAGCCGTTTTGCGTGGTGTTGAAATTCATGCCGATGTGATTCTAAAAGGGACTCGTGTGGATGGTATTTATACTGCGGATCCAGAAAAAGATCCAACAGCAACAAAATTCGACACCATTTCATTTGAAGATGTGCTTGCAAAAGGATTAAACGTTATGGACACCACGGCATTCACACTCAGTCAAGAAAACAAATTACCAATTTTGGTATTTGATATGAATAAAAAAGGAAATTTAATAAAAATTTGTAACGGCGAAAATATTGGAACTCTGGTTAAATAAGAAAAGAAGAAAGGTTCATTTAAAAAATCTGAAAACCCGAAATTGAAAATTTAAAAAATGGAAGAAATAGAATTTATACTTGACAGCACAAAAGAATCAATGGAAAATTCCATTGTACATCTAGAAAAAGAATTTTTGAATATTCGAGCAGGAAAAGCAAGTCCAGCGATGCTCGGGAGTGTTTTTGTAGATTATTATGGTTCTTCTACTCCACTTTCACAAGTAGCAAAACTGAGCGTTCCAGATGCAAGAACCATCACGTTGCAACCTTTCGAAAAAAACATGTTGCACACTATCGAAAAAGCAATTATGATTGCAAACATTGGATTTAACCCAATGAATAATGGTGATTTAATTATCATTTCTGTTCCTCCACTAACAGAGGAACGACGTCGTGATTTAGCAAAACAGGCCAAAGTCGAAGCCGAAGATGCAAAAATTGGAATCCGAAATGTTCGTAAAGATGCTAATTCCGATATTAAAAAACTCGAAAAAGACGGAACATCAGAAGATGTATGTAAAGATGCTGAAGAAGATGTTCAGAATTTAACAAATGCCTACATCAAAAAAGTAGATGAACTTTTAGCACATAAAGAAGCCGAAATCATGAAAGTTTAATATTTAATTCAATTCTAAAATCCATCAATTATTTTTTTATTTGATGGATTTTATTTTTTGTATATTTAGCAATTCAAAATAGTTAGGAATTTTTTTTGAAAATATATG
>JAYWEG010000007.1:0-6415 GCA_043779445.1 Bacteroidota bacterium | reverse complement strand
AATTCAAAAACTTAAAATTCTAAATGACTAATGCTGTTTAATTCTATCAATTTCGCTTTGTTTTTGATCATAGTTTTTTTATTCTATTGGTTTGTTGCGAACAAGAACCTCCGATTTCAAAACTTGTTGCTTTTGGTTACTAGTTATTTTTTCTATGCTTGTTGGGATTGGCGTTTTTTATTTTTGTTGGTTTTTTCGACCTTTTTAGATTATTATACAGGAATAAAAATGTATGAATCTAAAAATCAGACATCAAAGAAAATTTGGTTTTGGCTCAGTATTTCAATCAATTTAGGATTTTTGGGCGTTTTTAAATATTATAATTTTTTTGTAGAAACTTTTGCAACTTCAATATCTCAATTTGGATTCCAAATCAATCCCACGATGTTGAATGTTATTTTACCAGTAGGGATTTCATTTTATACGTTTCATGGATTGTCCTATGTAATTGATATTTACAAAAATCGAGTCCAAGCCGAGCGAAATTTTATAGATTATTCTGTTTTTGTGAGTTTTTTTCCACTTTTGGTTGCAGGTCCAATCGAAAGAGCCACTCATTTGTTACCACAAATTAAAGTCAATCGACATTTTGATTATGCTAAAGCCGTCGACGGCCTAAAGCAAATTTTGTGGGGATTATTCAAAAAAGTTGTCATTGCGGATAATTGTGCTAAATATGCAAATTTAATTTTTGATAATTCCGATCACTATTCAGGAAGTACTCTCATTATTGGAGCATTGTTTTTTACTTTTCAGATTTATGGAGATTTTTCTGGATATTCAGATATTGCCATTGGAACGGCTCGACTTTTAGGAATTGATCTTTTGCGCAATTTTGCCTTTCCCTACTTTTCTAGAGACATTGCAGAATTTTGGCGTCGTTGGCACATTTCGTTATCTTCTTGGTTCAAAGATTATTTGTACATTCCACTTGGAGGCAGCAAAGGAAGCACGTGGTTGAAAATCAGAAACATAGGCATTATTTTTTTGGTCAGTGGATTTTGGCATGGAGCAAATTGGACTTTTATAATTTGGGGATTGCTCAATGCGTTGTATATTTTACCATCGATTTTGTTCAAAACTAACAGAAATAATTTAGATATAGTTGCTCAGGGTAAATTTCTTCCGACTTTGAAAGAGTTTTGTTCAATAGTGATAACTTTTGGATTAACTGTTTTTGCGTGGATTTTTTTCAGAGCGAACAATCTCCATCATGCATTGGGCATTGTGGCGCAAATTTTTTCAAAAAGTGTATTTAAAATTCCTTATTACAAAGATGGAACTATGAGTATTCCAACAATTTGTTTAGTTTTGATTTTTGTTTTGATAGAATGGATTGGTCGAGAAAATCAATATGCAATAGCATCTATAGTTTCTAAAAAGCCAAAATTTCTTCGTTGGGGATTCTATTATTTGATTTTGATTGTAATTTTTGTTTTTGCGGGTTCCAATCAACAATTTATTTATTTTCAGTTTTAGATGGTTAAATCAAAAATAAATAGTTCTAATTGAAAATATATATTCCAAATATCGATTTTAAAAATACTAACAAAAAAGAACTGTTTATATTGACACGTCCATTTTTAGACGATAATAGTTGGATAAATTCAGATGAATTAAAATCAAGATGGGAATTGATATCTACAGATTATCAATTAGTTGAAGTTTTAAATGAAGCCCATTTAGTTTTAGTTCCACTTTCGATTAATTATTATTTCTGGAGAAACAAAAAACAAGATTTAGACAACCTAAATCAAAAATGCAAGTTAAATAATATAAAAGCCTATGGTTATATTTCTGGAGATTTTGGAATTAATTTTCCTGATTTTTCAAATATAATATACTTTAGATTGGGCGGTTTTAAATCACAAGTTTCCGAAAAAAATCTTGGATTTCCGTTTTCAGTTTCCGACCATTTTCAAAAATATTTCAAAGAAACTGACCCAATTCCAACTCCGAAAAAAGAATTCCCAGTTATTGGTTTTTGTGGTCATGCGACAGTTTCTAACTCAAAACGAATAAAAGAAATAGTAAAGTTTTTATTAGAAAACTTAAAACGATTTTTCAAAAATCCTTTTCGGAAAGATTGGGAAACTTTGTTTGCTTCAGCTTTTGAACGTGCAAAAATTCTAAATTCATTAGAAAAATCGACATTGGTCAAAACCAATTTTATTTATAGAAAAAACTATCGCGCTGGAGCAATTTCCGAAAAGGATAGAGAAAAAACAACTTTGGAATATTATCAAAACATTAGTGATTCTGATTATGTATTATGTGTTCGTAGAGGCGGAAATTTTTCGGTTCGATTTTATGAAACCCTGTTGATGGGAAAAATTCCAATATTTATCAACACCGATTGTTTGTTGCCTTTTGAAAAACAGATAAATTGGAAAAATCATGTGGTTTGGATCGAATGGAAAGACCGAAAAAATTGTGCACAACTAGTTTCAGATTTTCATAACAAACTTTCTGAAACCGAATTTATAAATTTACAAATCAATAACAGAAAACTTTGGAAAGAAAAACTTTCGGTTCCCGGAATGCTAAAAACTATCGAAAATGATTTTTAAATTTCTCAAATATCTTTCACCAATTTGGTATTTTAATCTAAAATCTATAAAAGATTTTGGATATTTTCCGACAATTCAACAATTGAAAGATTCTGAAACTAATTTCGAAATAGACACAAATTATTCAAACCAAGAATCTCAAAATCGTGACATTGCTTGGACGGCTTTTCAACAAGGTTTCATAAATAAAAAACAAGATAAAGGATTAGATATTTGGCAAAAAGTTGCAATTCCAATTCATGACGAATATGTTTTTTTGCGTAAAAATTTTCATAAAGCATGGGTTTTGTATGTTTTGATTATTAGAATTTTTACTTTCAAAAATCCTTTAAGAGAAATTTGGTTATATTTGAAAACCAGACATATAAAACGTGTTGATTATTCAAAAAATTATATTAAATACAATACTTATTATGAATTTGAAAGCCAATTGATCAAACAAAATCCATTGGTTTCGGTAATTATCCCAACACTAAATCGCTATGAATATCTAAAAGATGTTTTTCGAGATTTAGAAAATCAAACCTACAAAAATTTTGAGGTAATCGTTGTGGATCAAACAGATGATTTTCAAGAATCGTTTTACCAAGGTTGGAATTTAGACCTAAAATTTTGGTTTCAAAAAGAGAAAGAACTTTGGAAAGCCCGAAACGAAGCCATAAAATCTGCAAAAGGAGATTATATTTTGTTGTATGATGACGATTCTTTAGTCGAAAACGATTGGATTTTTCAGCATCTTAAAACATTAGATTTTTTTAAATGTGACATTTCATCAGGAGTTTCAATTAGTGCCATAGGAGACGAAGTGCCAAAACATTACAACTATTTTAGATGGAGCGATCAAATAGATACTGGAAATGTGTTATTAAAAAAAGAGATTTTCAACACTATTGGATTGTTTGATACACAATTCGAAAAACAACGCATGGGCGATTGTGAGTTCGGATTACGAGCCTATTTAGCAGGTTTCTCTAATGTATCCAACCACAAAGCCAAAAGAATCCATCTCAAGGTGAGCCAAGGCGGCCTGAGACAAATGGGAAGTTGGGACGGTTGGCGACCAAAAAAACTTTTTGGACCACGACCCGTGCCAAGCGTTTTGTATTTGTCTCGTAACTATTTTGGAAACAAATCTTGTAGATTGTATATTCTAAAAGAAATTTTACCCTCGCTTATCCCTTATCGATTTAAAAAATCGAAAATATTAAAACTCCTTTCGTTTTTGTTTTTACCTTTTGTTTTACCTTTAATTTTCTTTCAAGTAATGAAATCATGGAATTTAGCGAGTGAAAAATTGAAAGATGGAGCGAGAATAGAAAGTTTTTAAGGAATCAAATAATTTGTTTTCATTTTTAAAATTAATTCTAATAATTTTTATTAATCAGTTTTAAAGGATTAACTAATTAATAATTGTAAAATGATTAACGATTTTAATACTTAACAATAAAAAAGATATATTTTTGCTAAAATTCAAATAAAAATGGAAACATTCAATAGTTGTAAAATTTGTAATTCAGACATAAAAATTGTTAACGAAAAATTTAATCTTGGGGAATGTTTAAATTGTGGTTTTATTTTTTGTTTAAATGTTTTTACACAACAAGAATTCATAGACGTTTATGATGATTTGTATAACACTCAAAACAATGAATATCAAAGACATTCGGTTATAGAATTTGAAAAGTTAGTAAACAAAGAAAACATAAAAGTTGGAATTGATAGAACAAAACTTATTAAGAATGCTATTTTAAAAACGGGTTGCAAATCAGTACTCGAAATAGGTAGTGGTGTTGGTTTAATTGGAACCTATGTTACAATGCATAAAAAAAGCATTCAATATACTGGTGTAGAACTCGATAAAGTGGCTTTCGAAAAATCAAGGAAACTAGGCCTGAATACCATAAATGGAGACTTTAGTATTATGGATACTATCGAGCAAAATTTTGATGTAATCATGATGTGGGAAGTGATTGAACACCTACAGGATTTAAAATTATTTTTAGAGTTAGCGCACAAAAAACTAAATCCAAACGGAAAAATAATTCTTTCAACTCCAAACTACAATAAAATATATAATTATCCAAACCGAAAAAAAGATAAAATTTTTCAAAATGAGCCGCCAATCCATCTGAATTTTTTTACACCGAACAGCATTAAAAAAGTATTCGAATTGAGTGGGTTTGCAAATTGTACTGTGAAAGTGAAGCGATTCCCTTACTTTGAGCCTAAAACATTAGAATTTTATAGAAACATGATAAAATCAACTTTAGGTAAACATCATGGCACAACTCTTTATTTTTTTGCAATAAAACAATAAATAAGTTTAAAATTGAAAACTATCCTCATTGCACATAATTATTCCGAAAAATCGATTTCTTCGATGAGTTTTCAATTAGCGAATCATTTGGCTGAAAAGGGTTTTAGAGTTGTATTTATTTCTTATAGACCATTTTTCGAAAAAGAACAACATATAAAAAAAGGTAAAGGTGAAATAGTTTTACTTTCTTGGACATCTAAATCAAGACCAACAAGTTTTAAAGATTTTTTTTGGTTTTCAAAGGTTTATTTAAAATACAAACCAAGTATAATAATTGGTCATTTTGTAGGCTCAAATATTACAATTTTAGTCTCAAAAATATTATCTTTTTGGAAAATTAAAACCTTTGAATATTATCATACCATTTCGGATTTATCTAATATTAGTTTCAAGCAAAAAACACTTTTATGGAGAAAGAAAATTTTTTACAAACTTTTTTGTGACGTTATTATTTGCCCTTCAATTTTAGCACAAAATGATTTGAAAAAATATTTTCAGGTTTCAAAAAGTAAAGTCATTCTAAACGCAATTTCGGATAGATTTGTAGATTACAAAAAATTAACTTCAAATTCAATTGTGATTTCTTATTTAGGAAGACTAGAAAAATCTAAAGGTATTGTTGATTTAATTCTGGCTTTACAAAAACACAAAAAAATAAATACTAATTCGAAAATCGTTCTAAATATTGCTGGTACAGGAAGCGAAGAATCTTCCATTAAAAAAATGATTGCAAATGATTTAGATATTAAATTTCATGGAGAATTAAGTTACGATAAAGTTGATGAATATCTTAATAGAGGTAATTATACTATAATTCCATCTACTTTTGATAATCTACCAACAGTTGGAATTGAATCTTTGATGCTACGAATTCCTGTTTTGGCCTCTACTAGTATTGGTCTTTCTGACTATTTAATCGATGGAGTTAATTGTTTCAAATTTGATCCTAATTTAAATTCTATATTGGAAATATTCAAAAAAATAGATTCCAATTTAAATTATAATGAAATGAGTTTAAATGCTAGAAAAAACTATTTAAATTTATTTGAAACTAAAAAATACATTAGCAATATGGAAGTTTTGCTTCAAAATTAAATAAACTTGAAACCAATCCTCATCATATGCTCTGAATTTCCACCTTTACCTGGCGGAATAGGAAATCATGCTTTTAATTTGGCAATACATTTGCAAAAAAACAACAAGCAAGTTACTGTTTTAACCGATCAAAGAAACCTAATTATTAAAACCGATTTAGACTTTGATCACCATCAACCCTTTGCAATAATTAGAATTAAAAGACAAAAAATTGTTTTTCTGACTTATATTAATAGAATTCTAAAAACTTTTAGCTATGTAAAAAATCACAAAGATGCAACAATTGTTTGCTCGGGTAAATTTCAATTGTGGTTAGGCGCATGTTTGAAAATTATTTTTTCAAGCAGAAAATATATTGGTGTAGTTCACGGTTCTGAAATTGCTGCTGGAGGGAATTGGTCTCAAAAATTTACTCAATGGAGTTTTTCAAAAT
>JAYWEG010000006.1:0-6437 GCA_043779445.1 Bacteroidota bacterium | reverse complement strand
GAAAATTAGAATTCCATATTCAAAAGACAATTATTTTTATGCGATTCAATCTGTAGATCAATTGGGTCATTGTAGTTTGCCTGTTTTTCCAATTCCAGTTAAAAATTAAAAAAAGCGCTCTAAAAATAGAACGCTTTTAAATATTTTAATGAATTATTATTTGTTGTACACATTTTCTTTTTTAAAGTGTGTCGCTAGTAAATAATATACAACAGCTCTATATTTTGATTTGTTTGATTTACCATATTTTTCTAGTACGGCATCAATTGCTTGGTCAAGTTCTGGACCATCTTTTAAACCTAATTTCTTGATTAAGAAATTATTTTTTACTGTATCTAGTTCAGACTGTTGACTTCCTGCGACTGTTGCAGCATCTTTGTTATAGATAGATGGTCCACAGCCAATTACTACTTTAGTTAAAAACTCCATGTTTGGAGTAACGCCACATTTATCTTTTAGATCTGATGCGTAAACTGCGATTAATTCCTCTCTTTTGCTCATTTTATATTAGTTTTAATTGTTTAATTAATTTCAAATCTAGTTAAAAAAATGCAGAAACAAAATATTTTTATTAAGAGATTTCTATTTTTAGATTAAATGATTAAAATAATCGAGTAAAAACTCATTATTAATTTTTGTAGGAGTAAAAACTTCCAAAATTGATGGTTTTTCAATTTGATAAAAATCTTCTATTTTCGATTTCAATGTTTCCTTTGAACTTGCCATATGATATTCAAAGTTGTACATTTTTGCTAAATGTTCTGCTGTTAAACAATGCGAAGTTTCGAAAAAGGTATTAAAAACCGGAGTTTCATCGTGTCCTGGCAAAATTCTAAAAATGCCTCCTCCCCCATTATTTATTACTATAATTTTAAAATTAGTTGGAATATAATTGTTCCACAAAGCATTGCTATCGTATAAAAAACCAATATCTCCTGTGATAAAAACGGTTTGTTTTTTGCTAACAACGGCCGCACCGATGGCTGTGGATGTACAGCCGTCGATTCCACTTGTTCCACGATTACAAAAAATTTCAATAGAAGAATCAAAATCAAATAACTGGGCATAACGGATGGTCGAACTATTGCCTAATTGTAGTTGAATGTTTTTGGGTAAATTCGGAATAATTATTTCAAAGGCTTTGAAATCACAAAACGGAATCGTTTTTAAATAATCCAATGATTTTTTTGTTCGAATCGATTTTATATCTTGACCAAGTTTGTTATAATTACTAATATTTTGATTTGTTAAAGGCAAAAACTGTTTGAAAAAAGAATTGAAATCGATTTCAAAATGATGGGTCAAACAACCAAATATATCATAGGCTCTAAGTTCATCTATATGCCAATGATGTTTCGGTTTGTAGTTCCGAAGCATGGCTTTAACTCGTTTTGAAACAATCATTCCACCAAAAGTTATGAGGATTTCGGGTTGAAAATCGAGATAATCTTTTTCGGAAAACGGAGTAATTATGGCGTCGATATTATTAATAAATTTTTCGTGATGCCAGTTCGAAATTGTTTCGGTCATGACAATAATTGATTCGTCATTTGCAATTCGATTTGTAATTTCAATATCAATCATATTCGGAAAATATTCTCCAACTAAAACTAATTTTTTGGTTGTATTATTCCAAATTTTAGCAAATTCGGATAAATTTTCTACAGGTTTTGTTTGTTTTTTTATTGAATCTTTAATTTCAATTTTATCTATTGAAAGTTCTGAAATGGTCTGATATAAGGGTTCTTCGAAAGGCGCATTGATATGAACTGGTCCTTTTTGATTTATAGAAATTTCAATTGCTTCAAAAATTTTTCGATTATTTTCTTCAGAAAAACCATCATGCAAGTTTGCATTAAGTAAAGAATGATTTTCAAAAACATTTTGTTGTCGAATGGTTTGTCCGTCTCCAATATCTACTTTTTCTATAGGGCGATCGGCAGAAATTACAATAAACGGAATTTGATTATAAAATGCTTCAGCAAAAGCTGGATAATAATTTAACAATGCAGAGCCCGATGTACAAACCACAACAACTGGTTCTTGAAGTTGCTGCGCCATTCCTATAGCAAAAAAAGCTGCACAGCGTTCATCTGCAATACTATAACATCTAAAAAAAGGATTATTAACAAATCCAATAGTCAAAGGTGCATTACGTGAACCCGGGGAAATAACAATATTTTTGATTTCTTTGAGGCGTAAAATTTCAACAATGCTTTGCGCTAAAGGTATTTTTGGGTAAATCATGTTCCATGTTTGAGCATCACAAACTTACAAATTTGTGAAATGATAATTATGATTTTTAAGTAAGATTTTCTTATTTTTGGTAAATATTTTTTTAAATATCATGAAACAAAAACTTTTTTTTATAATTCTCATATATTTTATTTTTATATCAAAAATAAAGGCTCAAGAAAGTTTAAAATTTGATGAAAATAACTTTTCATCTATCATTTTACGTTCTAAAACCGAAAAGAAGCCAATTTTTTTGATGCTATATGCCACTTGGTGCACACATTGCGATAATATGAAAAAAAATGTATTTACAGATCCACAAGTAATTGCGTTTTTTAATTCAAATTTCATTTGCACTTGGCAAGACATAGACAAATCCGAAGGAAAAATGCTCAGAGAAAAATACCAACTTCGGGCGACACCAGATTTATTATTTATTAATGAAAATGATGAATTGCTTTATAATATTAATGGTGAATTCAAAAGTTCGGATTTAATTGCCGAAGCAAAAACGGCTCTCAATCCAACAAAACAATTACCTTTTTTAGAGAAACAATTCAAAGACAATCCAACAAATGCTCAAAAATGTTTAGACTATTTGACCATTTTAAAAAAAGGAAAAGATCGAACGGAAATATCGCCGATTGCAAACCAATATCTCAAATCACAAACCGATTCGCAATTGGTCAGTGAATTAAACTTTCGAATTATATCATATGGTGTAACTGACATAAAATCAAGAGAATTTCAATTTTTTTTAAATCATCAAAAAGAGTTTTCCGCAGTTACATCGACTATTCGTGTGGAGCGAAAATTAGCCAATATTGTTACCGAATTATTAAAACCATTTACCATCAATTACGATACCATAAATTATAAAAAAAAACGTGAAATTGCCAAAACAATAAACAATCCACGAACAGATTCTCTGATTTTTATGTATGATATTTCAATTGCTGGAGACACAAAAAACTGGAAATCGTATCGGAAAACCTGCAACGAATCTGTAGAAAAATATGTTTGGAGCAATAAACAAAAACTAAAACAAATTTCTGAAAATTATTTAAATAATATTACAACAGTTCCAGATTTAAAAAATGCCTTAAAATGGTCTCAACATGCCGCAGAAATTGATGAATCGTATGATGATTATGTGTTGATTTCAAAATTACATTTAAAACTTAAAGATAAAAAATCGGCCATTATTGCCATTCAAAAAGCAAAAGAAATGACAAAAGTTTTAGGTAGAACATCTAAAGAAGTCGTCAAAATGTTTACAGAACTCGGTTTGAAATAACATGGATACACTCGATATAAAAATACGAAAATACGAACCAAAAGATATTCAAGAAATTTTGGATATCATCAATTTCAATATATTACATTCAGTTTCATTATACGATTACAACATTCGAACTTTTGAACAGCAAAAATCAATATTCGAAGAAAAAATATCAAAAAAATTCCCTGTTATTGTAGCAGAAGTAAATGGAATATGTGTTGGTTTTGGAATGTATTCGGAATTTCGTTTTCGTGAAGCCTACAAATTTACTGTCGAACATTCTGTGTATGTTTCCGAAGAATATAACGGAAAAGGGATTGGAAGATTATTGCTTTTAGAATTAATTTCATTAGCAAAAAAAGAAGGTTTACACACTATGATTGGTGTAATTGATTCCGAAAATCAAAACAGTATAGATTTTCATAAAAAATATGGTTTCGAAATTGTTGGAATCATAAAAGATTCTGGTTTTAAGTTCAATCGTTGGTTACATTCTGTTTTTATGCAATTAATTTTAGATTAAAAAAAAGATTCTAAAATTATAAAACTTTAGAATCTTAGTTATTTTTAATCTACTAAATAGATTTTATTGATTCACCCAATTTATAACTTCTGAATCTGTAGGTTTCACTTTTGACAAAAGTACTTTTTCTAAATGACCTTTTTCATTGATTAAATATTTCTGAAAATTCCATTCAACTTGACTATCCTGCAAACCATTCCTTGATTTTTGAGTCAAAAACTGATATATCTTTGCCATATCATCTCCTTTTACGGAAATTTTACTCATCATCGGAAATGTTACTCCATAATTTAACTGACAAAAAGTTTCAATTTCTTTATCGCTTCCAAGTTCTTGTTTTCCAAAATTATTTGCTGGAAAACCTATGATTACGAAATTATTTGATTTATATTTTTCATAAATTGCTTCTAAATCTTTATATTGAGGTGTGTAACCACATTTTGACGCAGTGTTTACAATCAAAATTTTCTTTCCTTTCAAAGTTGCGAAATCAAATTCTTTTCCTGATAAATCTTTTACTTTAAACTGATAAATTGATTGAGTATCTTCTACTTTTTCTTCCATAACTAAATTAATTTTTTTTTGAATTATTACTTTTTTTTCTTCTCCTTTTTTGTCTTTCATGTCTTGTGAAAATACACCTAAACTAATTAAAAAAGACGATAATGTTACTGCCATTGTTGATTTCATAATTTTTTTTTTATAAAGTTACTGAATTATTTTTTAAAATAGATGCGATAATTAAAATACGAAACTAAACCCAGAAATGAAATCACTCCGGCAGATTGCCAAATCCAACTCAAGGAACTTGCTTCGCCACTAGCATAGGAGTGTAATCCCGAAAGATGGAAATTTACTCCATAATAGGTAAATAAAATAGATATAAATGCGAACATACTCATGATATTAAATATCCATTTTCCGCGCAAAGCAGGAACAAATCGAGCATGAATAACAAAAGCATAAACCATAATACTGATTAAAGCCCAAGTTTCTTTTGGATCCCAACCCCAATATCTACCCCAACTTTCGTTTGCCCATTGTCCACCAAGAAAATTTCCAATGGTCAACATCACAAGTCCAACAGTCAAAGCCATTTCGTTGATATAGGTTATTTCTTGAATATTCAAATCCATTTTGACTTTGTTCTTCTCGGTAGTTAAAATCATTAATAGCAATGAAACTCCGCCCAAAATCATTCCCAATGCAAAAGGTCCATAACTGGCAACAATTACGGCAACGTGAATCATCAACCAGTACGAGTTCAAGACAGGTTGAAGATTAGCAATTTCTGGGTCAACCCAATTTTGATAGGCTGCCCAAAGAATCATAGAACTTACAAAAGCCGATGCTGCAACCGTCATTTGCGATTGGCTTTTAGTATAAAATAATCCGAATATAATTGACATTAACGAAAATGTTTTTAATCTTCTGTCGAATGCTAGACCAAAAAACATGGCAGACCATGATACATATACAATTGCTTCGTAAGCATTACTCCAAGGTGCGTGTCCCGAAATATACCAACGAGCAATCAATGCAATGGTATGACATAAAAACAAAAGTGCAATTGCAACATGCGAGGCATTAATCAAAAAATCGACTATTTTGTTGTCTTTAAAAATTTTTAGAATTACAAAAAACAACATCAAAATTCCAGCAAATAGGTAATATTTGTACAATTTGCCAAGAACATTGAGTTTATTGTAAAGGATTTCTAAGTCAATTTTTTCTTTACTTGGCATAACTTTACTACCATATTTATTCTGAAATTTTTGAATTCCGTTTAAATAAAAATCCGATTCTTTGTAGTTTTTCTTTAAAACAGAATTATCTAATGAATTTAGATAAATTGGAAGAATTTGTTTCGTAAAAACAGAATCCATACCTTTCATTTTGGCTTGTCCCAATTCTGGAAACGAAATCCATTTGTTATTTTTGTTATTTGGAATCGGAAAAATTTTGAGAATTCCGCCACCCAAAGCACTTTCTAAAAGCACTACTTTTTTATCTGTTTCTATGAAATCTTTCTGAAACTGATCTGGATTTCCCGATTTTGATGCTTCTTCGAGATATTTTGTGAGTTTATAAGTTCCTTTTACATCAAAAAAATCAACAAATTTGGCGAATTTTTGTCTTTTAGGGATTCCAATAATTTTTCGAATACTATCGTTGTTGATATTGATGTATACAAATGGAACCTCATACCAAACCTGGGCAAATTGCGTCATAGACAAAAAAACTTGATCCGAATTCATTTTGTGATAGGTATCAGAATGACTCACTTTTCGAAGTAACTCCGATGAAAATGTGTTGATAGGTTTCATTCTTCCGCCGGCGTCTTGGATAACCAATTGTCCAAATTTTTCGGCATGCGATTCAGAAACTTTAAATTTT
>JAYWEG010000005.1:0-6447 GCA_043779445.1 Bacteroidota bacterium | reverse complement strand
GGAGTCCAAGTTGGAATAAAAGCAGTATTTGAACTTTCCGTTTCACAATTAAACACAATAATAAATGGGTATTCTGTTGGTGTAAAAATAAGTGATCTAAACCGATTGTCATTATAGATAGAAAAGCCATCTGCTGCACTCCTATCGCTAAAATCTTTATCTTTAAATTGCTTTATTTTTTTTCCAAAAGAGGAATATAAACTTGCTTCAAAAGTATTAATTTGAGTTGATTTATCATAAAACTCGGTTGCATCAATGTTTCTGAGTCCAAATTCGTTATATACTAAAATTGTTTTACTTTTCTTAACTATGACTTTGTTTTGAGAAACAATTTGAATTACTATTTGCTGATTTAAAATAACACTATTGGCATTTTCTTTTAAATTAGATGGAAGGCTTAAAATAGAATAATCTATTGTTTGAGCTAGTGAAATATTAAAAAAAAAGAAAATAAATAAACAATTTAGAATTAACTTCATTTTGGGGGAATTTTATGCAAATGTAAAAAAAATCTTAAGTTATTCCTTATTTTTCGAATCTATAACAATCGTAACAGGTCCATCGTTTATCAACGAAACTTTCATGTCGGCACCAAAAACTCCTGTTTGGATTTTTTTACCAAATTCGAAACTCAGTTTTTGAATGAAATTTTCATAAATCGGAATAGCAATTTCTGGTTTCGATGCTTTGATATAACTTGGGCGATTACCTTTTTTGGTCGATGCGTGAAGCGTGAATTGAGAAACTACAATTATTTCGCCATCGATGTCTTTGACCGAAAGGTTCATAACGTCATTTTCATCTGAAAAAATTCGCAAATTAATTATTTTTGATACCAACCAATCAATATCTTCTTGACTGTCCGCGTCTTCAATGCCGACTAAAACTAATAAACCATGTTGGATTTCGGCAACGATTATATGGTCGATTTCGACTAATGCTGATGAAACTCTTTGGATTACTGTTTTCATTTTTTTTAAAAATAGATGCAAAAATAAACTCGTTTTAAAATTAGACGCGATAAATCGCGTCTCTACGATTTTCTTGTTTCATCACTGGCTTTTCGATCTTCGTCGAAAGAATCTACACGATAATTTTCGTCGTCGCCTTCCAAAATTTTTAGGTAAGATTGGTATCTTGTCCACGAAATTTTATCTTCGTCTAATGCTTTTTTGATGGCGCAATGTGGCTCTTCTTTGTGCAGGCAATTATTGAATTTGCATTGGTCTTTTAGTTTGAAAAATTCTGGGAAATAACCCGAAATGTCTTCTTTTTCGAGTTCTACAATTCCAAAACCTTTAATACCTGGGGTATCAATAATGCTGGCGCCAAAACTCAAATCGAACATTTCCGCAAATGTTGTCGTGTGCTGTCCTTGTTTGCTTTGTTCGGAAATATTTTTGGTTTTTAGATGTAAAGTTGGTTCCATGGCATTGACCAAGGTCGATTTTCCAACGCCAGAATGTCCTGAAAACATGGTCGTTTTCCCAATCATTAATGTTTTTAATTCCTCGATTCCTTTATTTGCAATAGCGGAAACTCGCAAACATTTGTAACCAATTTTTTCGTAAACATGTTGCATATACAATTGTTCGTCGAGCGTGGCCTCATCAAAAGTGTCTATTTTGTTGAAAACCAAAATAGTTTCTATTCCGTAGGCTTCGGCAGTAATTAGAAATCTGTCTATAAAATTAAAAGTTGTTGGCGGATTATTTATTGTAATCAGCAAAAAAACATAATCTAAATTCGATGCAATAATGTGCATTTGATGGGACAAATTCACCGATTTTCGAACGATGTAATTCTTGCGTTCCTGAATGTTGTGAATCGAACCCGTTACTTTATCCGAAGTTTCATCCAAATCATAATCTACAACATCGCCCACCGAAATTGGATTGGTGCTTTTAATGCCTTTTAATCTGAATTTTCCCTTGATACGGCAATCAACGAAATTGCCATTCTCGGATTTAACGGTGTACCAACTTCCAGTAGATTTATATACGGTTCCTGTCATTGAGATTTTGATTTTTGAATGCTGATTTTTGATTTCAGATTTATGCAAAAGTAGTTAAATCAAAAATCAAAAATCGTTAATCTGCATTCAAAAATCTTATGAATTAATAATTTTCTCCTGATGACTGATACTTTCTTGATGCACCGCTTTGAATAATTTCAAAATAAACTCTTCGCTCAAGTTTTTTTCTTCGCCATCGAGAATCATTTTTCCGAGAATTTCGTTCCAACGTTTGTTTTGTAAAACAGCAACATTATTGGCTTTTTTTAAGGCCCCGATTTGTTCCGAAACTTTCATTCGATTACCGAGAATTTCTAATAATTTAGCATCCGCAATATCAATATTGGCTCGAAGTTTTATCATTTCGGTGTTATAATCGTGTGATTCTACGGTGGTTTTTTTGACTTTTAAATCTTCGAAAATTTGTTTCAAAACCGTTGGTGTAACTTGCTGCGCTGCATCACTCCAGGCATTCTCTGGATCACAATGGGTTTCGATAATCAAACCATCATAATTCAAATCGAGTGCTTGTTGAGACACTTCCTGAATCATATCTCTGCGACCTGTTATGTGCGATGGATCGCAAATTAAAGGCAAATCTGGAAATTTATTTTGCAATTCAATCGCAATTTGCCATTCGGGAATATTTCTGTATTTGGTTTTTTCGTATGTCGAAAATCCTCTGTGAATCACGCCTAATTTCTTGATTCCTGAATTGTACAAACGTTCTACACCACCAATCCACAATGCCAAATCTGGGTTTACAGGATTTTTAACCAATACTATTTTATCGGTATTTTGCAAAGCATCGGCAATTTCTTGCACTGCAAATGGGTTTACAGTTGTTCGTGCGCCAATCCACAACACATCTATATCGTGTTCAAGCGCTAGTTTTACATGAGCCGCATTTGCGACTTCGGTAGCCATTAAAAGTCCGGTTTCGGCTTTGGCTTTTTGCAACCATTTTAGTCCGATTGCACCAACGCCTTCAAATCCGCCTGGGCGCGTTCTTGGTTTCCAGATTCCTGCTCGAAAAATTGATACGTCCGAATTTTTTAATTCGTGAGCAATTTTCAAAACCTGATCTTCGGTTTCTGCACTACAAGGTCCAGCAATTACTAGAGGGTGAGAAAGTTTAAAATCATCTAACCACGTTCTCATTTCTTTTTTATTTTCCATTTTTTAAAAATTGTATAGTGTATAATGTATTGTTGTAGAAATGTAATTTGTTGTTTTTTTATTTTACAATTTTACATTTTACAATTTATTTTAGTATTTCCTTAATTCTATTCGTATTTAGCATTTCCTTGAACAATTCGTCATAATTATCGTTTTCCAAAAGGATTTTAAATTTGGTTAAATTCAATATATATTCGTCTAAACTCTTGACGACTTGTTTTTTATTTTGCTTGAAAATGGGTGTCCACATGGCAGGTGAGCTTTTAGCTAATCGTACCGTACTTTCGAAACCAGAACCTGCCATATCGAAAATATCTTGTTCGTCTTTTTCTTTTTCGATAACAGTTTTTCCGAGCATAAACGCGCTAATGTGCGACAAATGCGAAACGTAGGCTATGTGCTTGTCGTGCGATTTTGGATCCATATAACGAATTCGCATTCCGAGTTGTTTGAACAATTCCATCGCTTTTTCTTGTAATTTGAAAGTTGTTTTTTCGACTTCGCAAATGATGTTCGTTTTATTTTCGAATAATCCTAAAACCGCTGCACTTGGTCCAGAAAATTCGGTTCCAGCAATTGGATGACACGCCATGAAATTTCTCCTTTTCGGATGATTTGAAACTGCTTCGCAAATGGGCAATTTGGTCGAACCAACATCTAAAACTAATGTTTCATCGCCAATTTTATCTAATATTTCGGGCAAAATCACCACCGAAACATCCACTGGAGTTGAAAGAATTACAAAATCGATAAATTTTAAATTATCAAACGTTGATTCTTCTTCGATTATTCCCAAGTTTATGGATTCCATCAAATGATTTTCGTTCGCATCAATACCATAAATTTTTGCATTTGGATAATGGTGTTTTATATCCAATGCGAATGATCCTCCGATTAATCCTATTCCTATTATTGTAATCCTCACTCCAGCCCTCTCCAAAGGAAGGGGAGCCGAAACTGGATTTGCTGGGTTTTCTTTATTCATTATTCTGTTTTTTTTATTCAAAATCTGAAATGCTGCGCCAATTTGCACTTTCAGGCTCGGGTCAAAATCGTTATTCTGCAATCAAAAATCTACTTATCGCTTCTTGCACTTTTTCTTCATCCACACAAAGTGAAAACCGAATATAACCTTCGCCGTTACTCCCAAAAATAGTTCCTGGCGTGATGAAAATATCTTTATTATACAAAATGTCATCAATAAATTTTTCCGAAGATGTTATTCCTGATGGTAATTTTGACCAAACAAATAATCCAACCGAATTCTCGTCAAAAGTACAATTGAGTTTTTTGGCAAGTTCGAAAGTTAATTTTCTGCGTCGGTCATATATTTTATTCTGACTTTCGAACCAAGATTTATCAAGTTTTAATGCTTCGATGGCACCTTTTTGGATTCCGTAGAACATTCCAGAATCCATATTGCTTTTTACTTTTAGAATGGCATCGATAAATTCTTTTTTACCAGAAACCATTCCCACGCGCCAACCCGCCATGTTGTAGGTCTTAGATAATGAATTGAGTTCCAAAGCCACTTCATTTGCATCTTCAACTTGCAAAATTGAAATTGGATTGTTGTTCAATACAAAACTATACGGATTGTCATTTATTATTAAAATAGAATGTTTTTTAGCGAATTTCACTAGCTTTTCAAACAATTTTATACTTCCTGCTGCTCCTGTTGGCATGTGCGGATATGAAACCCACATAATTTTTACATTCGATAAATCTTGTTTTTCTAGGGCTTCAAAATCGGGTTCCCAACTGTTTTTTTCGATTAAATCGTAATAAATAGACTTTGCTCCAACCAAATTGGTCACGGATGTATACGTTGGATAGCCAGGATTTGGAATTAAAACTTCGTCACCTTCATTCAAAAAAGCCAAAGAAATATGCATAATTCCTTCTTTGGAACCCATTAGTGGTAAAATTTCGGAATTGAAATCTAAATCGACATTATAATTGTTTTTATAAAACGAAGCAATGCCTTGACGCAATTCTGGCAACCCTTGGTAGGATTGATATTGGTGCGCATTTTCGTCCGAAACCGCTTGTTGAATTGCTTCAATCACTTTGTTATCTGGTTGCAAATCAGGGCTTCCGATTCCCATATTGATAATCGGTTTTCCTTCCGACATTAATTGGCGAACTTCACGGAGTTTGTGTGAAAAATAATATTCTTCGACAGTTTCTAGTCTTTTTGCTGTTTCTATCATTTTAATTTTTTTGTGCTCTCAGATTTATCGGATTACTCAGATTTTTCTATTCCATGTAAAAAATCGAAATTGCTATTGAATTTTCTTTTCATATTCTCCTAAAACCTTAAAGTATTCGGCCATGATTTCGATAATCGATTTTGCTTTCGAGAAATCATTGTAATCATCGAAAGTAACATCTACAAAAAACGAATATTTCCAAGGCGTTTCTATTTTTGGTAACGATTGAATTTTAGTTAAATTCAATTTGCAATCGCTCATAACATTTAATATTGCTGCTAAACTTCCTCTTTTATGATCCAATTCGAATTTTAATGATGCTTTATTAATGTTTAATTTACTGGTATCGATTTTGTTTTTAGAAATGATTACAAACCTTGTCATATTATTATTAATGGTTTGAATTTCTGGCACCAAAATATCTAAATTGTATAATTGCGAAGCAGTTTTGCTAGCAATTGCTGCAATTCCTTTTAGTTGATTTTTATGAATTCTTCTGGCAGTTTCTGCTGTATCCTTGTCTTCGACCAATTTAATATTTGGGTGTTTTTTTAGAAATTCCATACATTGCAACAATGCCATTGGGTGCGAATGCACTTCGAGAATATCCTCTATTTTTTGATCTTTTAGGGCCATTAAATTCTGATGAATATCCAGATAATATTCGCCAATTATTTCTAAATTATTTTTATCAATTAACGCATAATTCGGGATAATCGCCCCAGCAATCGAGTTTTCTATCGCCATAACAGCCTGCATTGATTTGTTTTGCAACAAACTATCAACTAATTCTTCAAATGACAAACATTCGTCAACTTCGACATTAAACTCGAAATATTCCTGCGCCACTTGATGGTGAAACGAGCCTTGAATGCCTTGAATTGCTGTTTTATTATTCATGTTTTAATTTATTCCAAAAAAAAATCCTGATTTTCATCAGGCTTGTTTGTATATTTTGTTTGAATTAATAATTTATTCAATAACCACACAACAATCCTGACTTCTGTTCCAGAAGCTATAAAATGAGTTGCTATAATATGA
>JAYWEG010000004.1:0-6455 GCA_043779445.1 Bacteroidota bacterium | reverse complement strand
TTAGGAATTAGGAATTAGGAATTTCGTGAAATACTAAAAAGAAAAAATAATTTAGATAAAAAAATAGTTATTTCAAAAATATATCGTAATATTGCAATATAACAATATAAAAAATGGGAGTTACTAAAACAGAACAATTTTCGGATGCTCAAAACGAATTAGCAATTTTATTTAAAGCACTTTCGCATCCCGCACGAATTGCGATTATTGAATATTTGTTGACGGTAGATACATGTATTTGTGGAGATATTGTAAATGTTTTGCCATTGGCTCAGCCAACAGTTTCACAACATTTAAAGGAATTGAAAAGTGCAAAAATAATTCAAGGTAACATCGAAGGAACTTCTATTTGCTATTGTTTAAATACAGAAACTTTGCAAAAATTCGAAAATTATTTCTATAACATAAAAAATAAACTCGAAGTTAAATGCTGTTGAGTCAATTAAAAACTAAAAATTACGAATTAACCGATAACTCTTAACTCATAATTATAACTCAAAATGAAACTATCAGAACTTAAATATCAACTAGAAAATCTTGAAACAGTTGATTTCTATCTGCCGAATGGTCAAAAAATTCCATCACATTTTCATATTACCGAAGTCGGAATGACGACCAAAAATTTTACCGATTGTGGCAATACCTTCCGAATTCAGAAAACAGCGACTTTACAATTGTGGACTTCTGTGGATTATTGGCATCGATTAGATCCAAAAATGATTGTGAAAATCATTAATTCGACACAAGAAATGTTTGAAGATGAAGATTTAGAAATCGAAATCGAATTCCAACAACAAACAATTGGCAAGTTTGGATTGGATTTTATAGACAATCAATTACGATTAACTAACAAACAAACCGATTGCTTAGCAAAAGATTCTTGCGAGTTTCCTTTGAAAAAAGTTAAAATCAAAATGAGTGATTTGCATGACCAAATACAATCCTGTTCTTCTCCAGAATCTGGATGTTGTTAGTCTATAAACTAATTTTTATTTTTAATCTTATTTAAAAAACTGAATTTAACTCGAATTACTACAAATGAAATCATTTATTATAAAATATAAAAAACCAATTATAATTACAATATCGATAACCGTTTTACAAATTATTTGGGGTTTCGATCCAAAGTTTTGTCTTATTAATATTATTTGGTTATTTGTTTAAAAAAAAAAAATGAAAAATATATTAATTCTTTGTACTGGAAACAGTTGTCGAAGTCAAATTGCACATGGTTTTTTAGAAAATCTAACAAATAAAAACTCAGTAGCAATTTATTCTGCTGGAGTCGAAACGCATGGAGTGAATCCAAAAGCAATTCAGATTATGCAAGAAATTGGAATTGATATTTCGCAAAATACCTCAAACAATGTTGATGAATATTTTGATGTTAATTTCGATTTTGTTATCACTGTTTGTGATAATGCCAAAGAACGTTGTCCATTTTTTCCAACCAAAGCAAAAAAATTTCACTATAATTTTCCCGATCCTGCAAAAGCAACTGGATTAGACGAGGAGATTTTGAACGAATTTAGACGAGTTCGAGAATTAATAAAAGTGTATTGTGAAAATTTTATCGAAGAAAATAAATTATAAACAAAAAGGGCTGAAAATATTTTTTAGCCCTTTTTGATGAAACTTAAAAAAAATCTGATTATTTATCAATTGAACCTAATACACGTTTCATAAAAATATTTAAGGCTTCTTTTTTGTCTGTACCATTTTTAATCATTTTATGAACTTCAAGTGCGCCGTACATATTGGAAATTAATTCACCAATAACATCTAATTCCTCATCTTTCAAGGAAGAAACTTCAGTTAATGATTCAAGAACTTCAAGAGTTTCAACCAGATAATCTTGATCGTTTTCTTCGATAAATTGAGTTAAATGTTTTATAATTGGTAATTTCATATTTTAAATTATTTCTTTAAGTAAATCAGACAAAATATCGGCTTTGTTAGTTTGTATTTCGTTAACTAATTTTCCGTTTACAAAAGTCGCAAAAGTAGGCAAATTAGATACATTTGCTAATTTTCTTGACTCTGGAGAATTTTCTGCATCGATTATTACAAATGAAATATTTTCGTTTTCTGATGCCATTTTTTTAAATTTTGGCTTCATAATTTTGCAATTACCACACCAAGATGCCGAGAATTGTACGATTACTTTTTCGTTTTCTAAAATAACTTTTTGAAGTATATCTTCCTGTAATTCAAATAACATATTTTTGTTTTTTATAAAATTAATGTGACCCTAAATACGAAGCAGTACTTTTTCTGTCTGCGCTCATTGCATCTTTACCTTTTTCCCAATTTGCTGGGCAAACTTCACCTTTTTCTTGAATATGTGTGTAGGCATCGACCATTCTCAAATATTCATTAACATTTCTTCCCAGTGGCATATCATTTACACTTTCGTGAAATATTTTTCCTGTTTCATCAATTAAATACGTTGCTCTAAAAGTCACATTTGAGCCTTCAATAATTATAGAATCAGTTTCTTCGCTATATTCTGTTGAATCAATATCCAAAATTCCAAGAATATTAGATAAATTTCGGTTCGTATCAGCTAGTATTGGGTAAGTAACACCTTCAATTCCGCCATCTGCTTTTGCTGTATTTAACCAAGCAAAATGTACCTCATTTGTATCACATGATGCACCTATTACAATAGTATTTCTACTTTCGAATTCTGGTAAAGCGGTTTGAAAAGCATGCAATTCTGTTGGACAAACAAATGTAAAATCTTTTGGATACCAAAACAAAAGCACTTTTTTGTTTTTTTGAACGGCTTCTTCAAAAATATTAATTTTTAAATTATCTCCCATTTCCGAAATGGCGTCTACTGCAATACTTGGGAATTTCTTTCCTACTAATGACATAATTTTATGTTTTTAATTAAACTTGATGCAAAGTTATATATTAAGTAAGACTTTAAATATCATTTTTAATTATTTAATTTTATAAATCAATAGTTTTTTCTTATTGAAATTTGAATTTTTAAATTTTTAGGATTGTACTTATATTATGTTATATTTGTTTTTATAAATTTAAATTAAAAAATAGTTATCATACAATGAGTTTTAGTACATTATTCCGAAAAAAATCAACCAAAGTAATAATTCAAGAAGGAGGCGATCATGAAAGTTCTGGATTAAACAAAGTATTAACTGTCAGAGATTTAACATTTTTTGGAATTGCAGCTATTATTGGTGGTGGAACTTTTAGTGCTATTGGAAATGCCTGTTTCTCTGGAGGTCCAGCAGTAGTTTTACTTTATATTATGTGTGCGATTGCATGCGGATTTACGGCAATGTGTTATGCCGAATTTGCATCACGAGTTCCAGTTTCGGGTTCTGCTTATACCTATGCTTATGTATCTTTTGGAGAAATTTTTGCTTGGATTATTGGTTGGGCATTAATTATGGAATATTCTATCGGAAACATTTATATTGCCTTTTCTTGGAGTGGCTATTTTACTAATTTACTCGAAACTTTTGGGATGCACTTACCCGAATGGCTCACCATAAACTACAAATCGGCACAAGATGCTTTTGAAGCTAACAAAGGAGTCGAAGGATTGTCTGCTTGGCAAAACGCCCCAGTTATTGGAGGTTTAAAAATTATTTTTGATTTGCCAGCCGTTGTGATCAATATTTTGATAACCTATTTGGTTTATCGAGGCACAAAAGAATCTAAAAATTTTAGTAATATAATGGTTTACATTAAGTTAGCCATAATTGCATTAGTAATAGTTGTTGGAGCGATGTATATAAACATTGACAATTGGACACCTTTTATGCCTAATGGTTTTAGTGGTGTAATGGGCGGAGTTTCGGCAGTTTTCTTTGCTTATATTGGTTTTGATGCCGTTTCTACTTTGGCTGAAGAAAGTAAAAATCCACAACGCGATTTGCCTAAAGGAATGATTTATTCCTTAGTCATTTGCACCATAGTTTTTATTGTTTTAGCATTGGTAATTACTGGAATGGTTTCGTATCAATTACTAGGAGTTAGTGATCCATTAGCGGAAATTTTCGCTCTAAAAGGTGTAAAATGGATGTTGTTTATTGTGTCGATTGCTGCTGTTGTAGCCATGACAAGTGTCTTACTAGTTTTTCAAATGGGACAACCTCGAATTTGGATGACCATGGCTCGAGATGGTTTAATGCCAAAGAAATTTGCAAAAATTCACCCAAAATACAAAACTCCTGGTTTTGCCACAATTGTAACTGGTTTGGTTGTTGGAATTCCAATATTTTTTACGGATGAAAATTTTGTTTTGGATTTTACGTCAATAGGGACATTATTTGCATTTGTATTGGTTTGTGGTGGCGTTTTGATGCTTTCTCCGCAAAGCGAAGCCGAATTAGCAGAACGAGAAACTAAAGGAAAATTTAGAATTCCGTATGTGAATTCTAAATTTATTTTTCCCTTAATTATGATTGGCTCATTTTTAGTTGCAATTATAGAATTCAAAGAGGAAACCATTAATTTTTTAACAAATGAGCCTCAAATTAAAAGTCCATCAGAAATATTAAAATCTTTAGACAAGACCGAAACATCAAAATTGGCTTTAGTTTTGAATGTAAAAGATTTAAGCAAAATAGAAAATGAATTAATTATTTTGCAAAAAGAATTCACAATTTCATATAAAAAAACTGTCGATAATCTTTTGATAAAAGATGAATTCAAGTATGATTCAGGAATTAATTTATTTTTAAAGAATTTTCCTTTTTGGATGTTTTTTCTGGTTTGCATAGTCATGATGTTTTTATCAATCACTAAGAATTTATCTTTAATCCCTTTGTTAGGATTGGTTTCGTGCTGCTATTTATTAACAGGAATGGCAGTTTCGAACTGGATGTGGTTCGGATGTTGGTTGGTTCTTGGATTAATATTTTATGGTTTTTATGGATATAAAAACAGTAATTTGAATAAATTAGAAATTTAAAATATATCTTTTATAAACAATAAAATCCCAGTTTATTTTTAAATTTTAAATGGGATTTTTATTTATAAAAAACAGAATCTACAAAACCCCAACTTCCAACATACATTCTTTCATGGAAAGATAAGTTCGCTCAATATCATTGTCCAAACCAATCGAAAAGCGAATCAAACCATCAGTTAAGCCCATTTCAGCTTGTTCTTCCAAAGGAATTTCAGACGAAGTTGAAGATCCAGGAGCCGAAAACAAAGTTTTATAAAAACCAAGACTGACCGCTAAATATCCAAGATTGCGATGTTGCATCAATTCCATCAATTCATTGGCTTTATCAAGCGATCCAACATCCAAAGTCATCATGCCACCAAAGCCATACTCATGATTAATCATTCCAGAATAAATTTCGTGACTTGGGTGCGATTTTAAGCCTGGATAAACTGTTTTTATACCATCTTTCTCAAATTTTTGAGCCAAAAACATCGCATTATAACTGTGTTGTTTCATTCTAATATGCAAAGTCCGAAGGTTTTTCATTACGCTTGCGGATCTTAAACTGTCCATTGTTGGTCCCAAAAGCATACTAGCGCCCGAATTTACATTTTTTAAACTATCAATAAATTCTTGCGAAGCACAAGTCACTCCTCCAACAGTATCGGAACTTCCGTTAATGTATTTTGTTAAGGAATGAATAACAATATCTGCTCCTAATTTTATTGGAGCTACTGATAATGGCGAAAAAGTATTATCAACAACCAATTTCAAATCATGACGTTTTGCAATTGCCGAAAGTCCAGCAATATCAGCCACTTCAAGCAACGGATTGCTAACGGTTTCGCAATACAAAACTTTGGTGTTTTTATTAATTTCAGCTTCGACAAGATCGAGTTTTGTAATATCTACAAACGATGTTTTGATGCCAAATCGTGGTGCAAAATTCTTCAAAAATGCATATGTTCCTCCGTAAATTGTTCTGCTTGACACAATATGATCGCCGTTGGAACACAATTGTAATAGAGTAGGAGTAATAGCTCCCATTCCCGAAGCCGAAACGTTAGCAGTTTCTGTTCCCTCCATCGCTGCTAAGGCTTTATCTAAATATAAATTACTAGGCGACGAATGTCGAGAATACAAATAACAACCTTCGGCGTTGCCTTCAAAAGTATCAAACATTGTTTTTGCTGAAAGAAATGTATAGGTTGAACTATCTGAAATAGATGGATTTACGCCACCAAATTCTCCGAAATATTGTAAATCTTGTATTTTATCTGCTGGATTAAAATTTTTCATAGTATTTTTTTTATAAACTATTTGCTTCGACAGTCGCACTTTCAAGCTCTATTCTCGCTATCATTCCAAAAATATTTTTTCTTCTATCTGGGCTAGGTATTGTGTTTAAATTATAAGTTCAAAATAAATAAATTTTAGATTTAAAATCAATACATATTATTTTAATTAGATTATAAAACTATTTTTGAGTATTTTTGATGAATAAAAATCTTTAATATTCAAA
>JAYWEG010000003.1:0-6456 GCA_043779445.1 Bacteroidota bacterium | reverse complement strand
TTTTGAATTGAGTTTCAGAAAGTATTTTTTTCATATCGTCGTCTTTTTGCGAAATCAATGATTTCATTTGGTTGTATTTTTCTTTTTTGTCTGAATTGTTGTCTCTCAATTCTTTCATTTTTTGACCGTATTTTTTAAAGATTTCTATAAAACTTGCTTCTTGTTCTTCTGAAAGTTGCAGTTTTTGAATATTTTGTTTCATTTCTTCCTTTTTTTCCGCTCTTTCCTCTGGAGATTTTTTGGGCTTTTCTTGTGCATGAATGACATTTGAAAATAAAAGTAACAGGGTTAACGATAAGATGATTTTTACGATTTTCATAATTTATATTTTTATAGGTTATTGAACTATGACATCGAAATTTAGAAAAGGTTTAATTTTGAAAAAAATTCTGATAGATTCATTATCACCTAGCCCTGACAGATGGGAAAAACATTTTGTGAGGCGATTTTTTTTTTGCCTCACAAAATTTTTGGAATGATGGCAGGACTCAAGCCTGAAAGTGCGACTGGCGAAGCAATTAGCTCCAAAAAAACTAAACTTTAGATTTGTTTTGTAGTTTATGGAGCGTTTAGTATCTTGCGCAAGAATAATATAAACCCTTACACATTTTACAAAATGTTAGAAGATACGAATGATAACCTGGTTCCAGAAAATTTGGAAACAGATGGAAAAATAGAAATTCAACCCGAAGTCGTTGCTGAAATTGTTGAAGAAACTGCTGTAATTGAAGTTTCGGAACAAGCTCTTGCGAACGATTCACCAGTTATTGAAAATGATAATGAGGCGGTTATGAATGCAATTGCAGATGAAAATGCTGCAGAGCGCGAGGACGAATCTTTAAAAAATCGTCATGAAATTCCGATGTTAGACTACCATGCAATGTCCATGGAAGATTTGATTTTGGAACTAGAAAAAATGGTTGTAGAAGAAAAAGTGATGGCTGTAAAGGATCATGTGGAAGAAATTAAAAACTCGTTTTTGCAACAATATCATCATTACATCGATGAAAAGAAAGAAGCATTTTTAGAAGAAAATCCAGATACTATCGAAGATTTTAAATACCAGTTTCCATTGAAATTGAAATTTGACCAATTATATTCGAGTTATAGAGATCGAAAAAATAGTCATTTTAAAAGTTTACAAACTAATCTGAAATCGAATCTCGAAAATCGTTTGGCGATTGTGGAAGAATTGAAACAACTTATTAATTCGCAAGATAATATTGCAAATTCTCTAAAACATTTGAATGATATTAGAGATCGTTGGAAAAATGCTGGTCCAATCCCAAAAGACAAATACAACCATGTTTGGAACAACTATCACTTTCATGTAGAAAATTTTTATGATTTCTTGCATTTGGATCGTGAGGCTCGTGATATTGATTTTAAACATAATCTTGATTTGAAACAAAAAATTGTAGCACGCTGCGAGGAACTGGTTTTGGAGAGCGATGTGAACAAAGCATTTCGTGAACTGCAAGATTTACACAAAATCTGGAAAGAAGACATTGGTCCCGTTTCGAGAGAGCATCGAGAATCTATTTGGATTCGATTTAGCGAATTGACTAAACAAATGCATGACAAGCGTGAAGTTTTGTTTGAAAAATTTAGAGGTACAGAACAAGAAAACTTAGTTAAAAAAACTAAAATTATTGCACAACTTACCGCATTAGCTTCGGAAAAAGTAGATTCACACAATTTGTGGTTAGCCCAAATTGTAAAAGTTGAAGCCTTGCGCGAAGAATTTTTTGCTACAGGAAAAGTTCCAAACGAGGTGAATGAAGCTACTTGGAAAGCGTTTAAAACCACTGTGAAAGATTTTAATATTTTGAAAAACTCGTTTTACAAAGACATTAAAAAAGATCAGAACGATAATTTGAGCAAAAAACAAGCCTTAGTTGCCAAAGCCAAAGAATTGCAAGAAAGCACTGATTTTGCAGTATCGACTCCAATTATGAAACAAATTCAAGAAGAATGGAAAACAATTGGTCATGTGCCAAGAAAATTTTCGGACAGACTTTGGACTGAATTTAGAGCCGCTTGTAATCACTATTTTGAGAAGTTAAAAGAGCAAAAAAACGAGGAAAATGTTGAAGAAGTAGAAGCATTCGAGAAAAAGAAAGATTACATGGAAACATTGCGAGCCTTTGAAATGACTGGAGACCACAAAACCGATTTAGATGCTATTAAACTGCACATCGAAACTTGGAAAACATTTGGAAAAGTTGCTGCTCCTAAAAGACATATTGAAGGGAAATTCAACAAAATACTTGATGCGTTGTTCGAAAAATTGAGTTTGAGCAAAAAAGATTCCGAAATGATGCGTTTCTCAAACAGAATGGAACAATTTTCTGAAAATAATGATACCCGAAAACTCGAAAACGAAAAAGTATTTTTGATGCGAAAAATAGAAGAAATTCAATCAGAGATTTTTCAGTTAGAGAACAACATTCAGTTTTTTGCGAATACTCGAAATGCTAAAAAAGAAAACTCCATTGTTCTTGAAGTTCGAAAAAACATTGAAAAACATAGAGAAGAAATGGCAATATTGCGTGATAAATTAAAACAATTACGAACAATCAAGCAAGAATAAAATTTCAGAAAAATTGATTGCATGGCATAAAAAAGTCCCAAGAAATTGGGACTTTTTTATGAAATAAATAGATGTTATTCTTTGTTTGGACGTGTAACATGCAAAAGTTTGAGCATTTTGCTAATCGTATATTCGTTTACTTTTGCTTGTCCTCTAAATACTGCTTTACCTATTTGGCAAATGTCAACAATATACTCATCATATAATGTGGTATAACTACCTTCGTTGTTTTCTGTGAGCAATTTGCGGTCAGTAATTATTTTTGTTTGCAAGTTACTTTTTTCTGTGAGTGAGGCAAAACTTGCATCCAAAAGTGCTGGAAAATTTGGTTTCATGGCTTTTGATGTCAATAGCGCATTATTTGTGCTCACTACTTGAATCAAGGCTTTTATTTTTGTTAATCCACCTTCGATATTTCGTTTTTTTAAATCGGCAATGATTTCGATTGGGAGATTTGTTCCTAATTTTGCTTTTCCAACAACGATATTAAAAATCTTTAGTGGTTGATACAAATCATCTGCTAAAAGATACAACGCTCGTGTCACTCCTTTTTGTTGCACGAGCAAAGTGTCTGCTTTTTCTAACTCGCGAACTTCTTCTGTTTGTTGTTTGAACTCGTTCAAGAAAGTGGTGGAGTAAAAACTGTTTTCTGCGGCAATTTGTGCTTGGTCTGTTTCAAAACTTGCGATTAGCATGTCTGCTAATGGAACTAATTCTTCATTTTTTAGGTTCATATAAAATTGGTTAATTGATTACTATTCTTGGCTGATGGTTTACTATTCTTGGCTGATGCCTTACTACTCTTGGCTGACGGCTTACTATTCTTGGGTGATGGTTTACTACTCTTGGCTGATGCCTTACTACTTTTGTCTGATGCCTTACTATTCTTTGCTGTTGACTTACTACTTTTGGCTGATGACTTACTATTCTTGGCTGATGGCTTACTACTTTTGGCTAACGAATTATTATTCTTGGCTGAAGTTTCATTAATACTAATCTTTAATTTTTTGTAATAATTTTTCAATTGAAATTTCTAAACCTTCACAAATTTCTAGTAGATATATATAAGATGGATTAAATTGTCCAGACTCTACTTTGTGTATTGATTGTTGGTCTTTAAAAATTTTCATACCTAGTTGTGCTTGAGACAAACCTTTATCCAAACGCAATTCTCGAATACGTTTTCCTAATAATTTTAAATCTTCTGACTTATTCATCAATTTACTTTGTGTAAAATTGAGATTCGTCAATTAAAATTTTAACATACGATAGTATGTTAATTAAATTATTTGTTTATTTTTGTTTTTTCGGAATGATTTACTTGTTAATCAAATCTAATGCATTATATTTGATTTTGACAAAATGGATATTCTGAAAAGTTTTATTTATTTTTCTGATAATCAAATGGTATACAGTTGCAAGTGTATATATTGATTTTCTAAAAAATTGATTTAACAAAGTCGGAATAAACTCTGAAACAGCGACTCTAAAATTTGAAAGTAAGAAATCGTAATTTTTTTAAAATGAAAAATTTATTTATTGGATTGATGCTTTTGACAGCATCTTTTTCTTTTGCAAACAGCGAAGTAGTTGTTAAAAACGTTGAAATTGTTGCTCCAGTAACTACAGTTGTAGTTGCAAAAACTGAAACAAACAATCCAGGAACTGATGACAAAACTATTTGTTATTGCAGAAAAAAAACTTGTGGTTGTGGAGACACAATGGCTGATGCAATGGATGCATATAACTTGGCTGTTCAAGCAGATACTCAACCCTAATTAAAAACAATTAACGTCTAAATATTTATTTAGACGTTAATATTTTACTGTAATTAAAAATTAAATTCAAAAACTAAAATATTAAGTATGAAATATATTTATATTACTTTGATGCTAATGTCAATATCATTTGCATATTGTCAAGATGTTGTTAAAACAGATAATCAAAAAACAAAACAAGTTAAACAAGAAGGTAAGTCAAAAAAAGTAAAAAGTAAAACGATTTGTGTACACAAAGGTGAATATGATGGTTGCGGAACAACAATAGCCGAAGCAAAACAAGCATTGGCTATGGCAATCGAAGTAGGTGCAAATAAGAAGAAAGCAGATAGTACCTCTAAAACAAAATAATATACTTGTGAAAAAAATAATCTATCTTTTTATTTTATTTTCTAATTTTTGTTTCTCTCAAAATTGGATTAAAGCGAATTACAGTTATATAGATATTGGGAACGATAGCGATACCATAAAGTCAGTACTTTTGACAAACGGTGACGAATCTGTTTTTAGAATATATGATAAACGCAAAAACGGTTTTGATAAAACTAGTGGGAAAATCATAAATACCGATTCACTTTCCAATTTTAGTTATAGTAATTTTGAAAAGACATTTACGAGAATCACTTTGTTTGGTCGAGAATTTGTTTATAGTGATTCAACTACAAAAAAAACAGTTTGGAGTATGACTAAAAACACCAAAAAAATTGGTGCTTACACATGTCAACAAGCAAAAACAAAAATAAACGGAAGAGGATATACCGTTTGGTATACTACAAAATTACCTATGAGTATGGGGCCTTTAAAATTAAATGGTTTACCGGGACTTATTGTTGAGGTTACTGAAGATGAAGGGGACATACTAAAAATATTTTTAAATAGTATTACTTTTATTGAAGAAAAAAAAGAATTTGAGTTTTGCAAAAACTATGTTACTCAACACAAAAAGTTAATGCCGTACAATGAATATTGTTACAAAATGATTGATGCGATGATTGCTAGGAAGAATAAATTTTATGCGGCTGGTGCGGAAAAGCATGTAACATTTCATTTTGGAAAAGGTGCGTTTGCAAGTTACATGATAGATGTTCCAGAAAATCTAGAAAAAAAATTAGATGAAATACATGAATAAGAATTTTATTTTTTTTGTATTCGCATGTATTACTTTCAACTCTTTTTCTCAAACAATTACTGGCAAAATCAAAAATTCAGTTTCAGATCCTGTGTCTGCGAACATACTTGTTAAAGACTCTGAAAATAGAACTGAAGTTTCAGAGTTTTTTAGAGCCAACTCAAAAGGCGAATTTATAACTAAATTAAAAAAAGACTATTCCAAAATTGTTTTTGAAATCACCGCTTTTGGTTATGAAAGCACTTTTGATAGCATTGTAAATCCTGATAAAAACAAAACCTATACTTTTGATTTTATTCTAAAAAAGGAATCAACACAACTCAAAGAAATTGTTGTTAATTCAGAGAAAAAGAAATTTGTTGTCAAGGAAGATACTATAAAATTTAATCCATCTGCCTATCGTGACGGAACGGAACGAAAAGTCGAAGACCTAATCAAAAAACTCCCAGGAATGGAAGTTGCAGATAATGGAACAATAAAATACAAAGGCAAAACGGTAGAATCTGTGCAACTCGAAGGCGATAATCTTTTTGGTTATAATTACGCTATTGGGACAAAAAACATTTCGGTGGACATGGTGGAGCAAGTGCAAGCCATTCAAAACTATGTCGAAAATCCATTACTCAAAGAAATTGTAAACAGTGATAATGTTTCGATTAATTTAAAATTAAAAAAAGGAAAAGTAGATGTTTCTGGCAACGGAAATTTTGCTTTGCCAATTGCTACCGATAAATTCATTACAGACACAAGCATAAATTTACTAGGAATTTCGAAAAAGTATAAATCCTTTGGAGAGTTTGGCTATAATAATATTGGAATAAATAATACTATTTTTGATTATTTTGCAAATAGTTCAAGCCTTGATAAAGAAATGAACGAAGAATTTTACACTAAAAAAGCCATTTCAGAAAAAAACTACTCGAGTAATTTAGATAATAAACGCGCCAATGTAAATA
>JAYWEG010000002.1:0-6476 GCA_043779445.1 Bacteroidota bacterium | reverse complement strand
AATTCATTCCAACCATCATTTGAAAATCATCAATGATATTCTCGTTTAACTTTTTTACCTAAAAATAACATCTGAGACAACTTCTCTACCAAAATCATCATTAATTATTTTTATAATTTTAGATTTCCCAAAACTCAATTCCTCTCGAAGAACAGATGAAGTTAATTCCACATATAATTTGCCGTTTTTAAAAACCACATTTTTAGTATAACTATTCACACCATTTCCCATCAAGTTTTTCCAAGCATCTTTTACAGCAACATCGTCCATACCCGATTGTAACTTGTTTTTTTGAATGATTTCTTTCAAAATATCTCCAATTGGGCTATCATTTCCAAGACGTTTTGCCATTATTTTATACTAAAAGGAATTGGTTTTTTATATCGGTATTCAATATTGGCATCATTTTTTAGTACTAATTTATCATTAGAGATTGATATTATTTCATCTTTCCATTTTGCGAAATCAGTGCTATATTCGATATATATTTTATCGTCAATAGTTACCACTTTAATTTTTTCTGAAAAGTCATTTACAAGATAAGTTCCGTTTAATTGAGGCGTAACTTTTTTTCGAAAACCCACATTATTTTCGAGTTTAAAAAAATCAATCGTTTCATTTATCTTATAATCTTTGTCATCGCTATTTGGTAAAACTACTTTTTCGATTTCCCAATATCCATTAATTTTTTGAGTATCCGATATTTGAATTTTTTGCTTACAGGAAACAAAAACTAGTATTAGTAGCATCAAACCGATTTGTTTTTTCATTTTTTTTAATATAAAATTCAAGTAACAAATATAAATCTTAATTTTGTTATAAAAATAAAATTCGTCATCTATTAAACCTTTTTGAAAAAGTAAAGTCAAATTAATATAAAACCTATAATCATGAAAAAAATTACTTTAATTATTTTAGCATTTTTTGCTTTTGGATGTTCAACTCAATCTACAGATGTTGTACCTGTACCAACTACAACCACTTCTGTAAATGAACCAATGTATTTTCCGCCTTTGACAGGAACTACTTGGGATACAAAAACTATCGCAAGCTTAGGTTGGAATCAAAATGCTGTCCAACCATTATTAGATTTTTTAGCACTCAAAAATTCCAAGTCTTTTATTGTTTTGGTTAACGGGCGTATTGTTATGGAAAATTATTTTAATGGACATGCCGCAACAACAAACTGGTACTGGGCAAGTGCTGGAAAAACATTGACTTCAACAATAACTGGAATCGCGCAACAAGAAGGGTTGGTTAATCTAGACACTAAAGTTTCGCAATATATTGGAACGGGCTGGACAAGCGAAACTTTAGCAAAAGAAAATCTTATTACTTGTAAAAATCTTCTTTCCATGAACTCTGGTTTGGACGATTCTCTTGGTGATGATGTTTCTGCCTCTAATCTACAATATGTTGCAGATGCAGGTACACGTTGGGCATATCATAACGTTTATGTGAAATTACAAAATGTGATTGCATCTGCAAGTGGACAAACCTGGGACAACTATTTTAATGCAAAATTAAAAAATAAGATAGGAATGGATGGTACTTGGTTTGTAAGTGGAAATAATATTGTTTACAGCAGTACTTCTAGAGCTATGGCTCGTTTTGGGTTGCTAATGCTCAACAAAGGAAGTTGGGACAGCAATGTAGTGTTGAATGAAAGCTATTTTAATGCTGCAACAAATACATCTCAAAACTTAAATCAATCCTATGGATATCTGTGGTGGCTAAACGGTAAAACGAGTTACCGACTTCCAGGTTTACAATTTCAATTTAGTGGATCTTTGATTCCTTCTGGACCGACTGATATGTTTATGGCTTTAGGAAAAAACGATCAGAAAATTTATGTAATTCCGAGTAAAAAAATGGTTATCATCAGAATGGGAGATGTTGCAGATCCTGCTAATCCAACATTTGCATTGTCAGGATTTGATAATGAGTTGTGGCAAAAAATTAATGCGGTCACAAATTAAAAGTTATAATTTAATGATTTATACCGCTAATTTGCAAGTTTTAAACTCTAAATTATGCGAATTTGCGGTTTAAAAAATATTACTTTCTCATTAACCTTTTTCCAATTCCAATGGCAAAAAAAACTATTCCAAGAATTAAAAATGTGAAATAAACAGCATTGACGCTTCTTGAATAATTAGAAACAAGAAGACAAATCATACTCAAGATATAAAATGCCATTGAGTTCATGTTTTTTATAGATTCGAACATAATATTATTTTTTAAAGAAACTATCAACAAATTCGTATTTATTGAATACTTGCAAATCATCCATTCCTTCGCCAACTCCAATGTATTTTACTGGAATTTTGAATTGATCCGATATTCCAATCACAACACCACCTTTAGCTGTACCATCGAGTTTGGTAACCGCAAGACAAGTAACTTCTGTTGCAGCGGTGAATTGTTTGGCTTGTTCAAAGGCATTTTGACCTGTGGAACCATCTAAAACTAACATCACATCGTTTGGTGTGTCTTCAACAACTTTTTGCATGACACGTTTTACTTTAGTAAGTTCGTTCATGAGGTTTATTTTGTTATGTAAACGTCCGGCGGTATCAATAATTACAATGTCTGCATTTTGAGCCACGGCACTTTGCAAAGTGTCAAAGGCTACAGACGCTGGATCACTTCCCATTTGTTGTTTTACTAATGGAACTCCTACTCGGTCTGCCCAAATTTGAAGTTGATCTATTGCTGCTGCTCGAAAAGTATCTGCTGCACCAAGAACTACACTATATCCTTGTTTTTTGAATTGGTTGGCCAATTTTCCAATTGTGGTGGTTTTGCCAACTCCGTTTACTCCAACAACCATCAAAACATATGGTTTTTTTGTTACTGGAATTACAAATTCTGTGGCTTCACCAACATTTGTTTCAGATAATAAACCTGCAATTTCTTCTCGAAGAATGTTGTTTAGTTCTTCTGTTCCAAGATATTTATCTTCTTCGATTCGTTTCTCAATTCGAGAAATGATTTTTAGAGTTGTGTTTACACCAACATCTGATGCAACCAAAACTTCCTCGAGATTATCTAAGACTTCTGCATCAACTTTTGATTTTCCTGCTACGGCTTTTGTAAGTTTTGAGAAAAAGTTGGTACTGCTTTTTTCGAGACCTATGTCTAGATTTTGCTTTTTTTCGGAAGAAAATAATTTTTTAAAAAAACTCATTTTGAAGTTTTAGAGATTAGATTTTGGGGATTTATTAATCTCGTTTTGGAGTGTTTTTCTTTTCTCTTTTTTCTTCTTTTTTCTCTTTAGCCGTTTTTAATGGTTCTTTTTTTACAGTTTTTTTTGCGTCTTGACTCTTTGCCATGATATATAATTTAGTTTTTATTTATAATTACTGTAAAAGTAAAAAATATTTTTGAATGTTAGCATTTTTTTAGCCTTGATGGAAGGGAAAATCTTTGAATTTTGAAATTAATTTTTTCTTGACTAAAAACAACGACCAACGGAAGTTCGTTTTTGGTCTTAGAAAAAACCATATCAAAATTCAAAATTGGAATGATAGCGAGATTGGCTTCAAAAAAAATCCTCAACTGTTTTCACGATTGAGGATTTGATTTTTACAGGATAATATTTATGCTAAAATCCACTCTCCTGAACCCAAAAGTACTTCGGCCTTTTTGAATTTCATTGTTTCAGTATTTCCGCTAATTATGTTTCGTATTGTTACGGTATCGTTTCTATTGATTTTTGGTTGATCACGAACGATAGTTTCTGTCACTTGGCGTTGTTGTGTTTGTCCAACTTCACGGCTTTCTGCTGACATGGAATCAATATTAGGGACTTCGTCTTTAGAAGTTTTGTAGTTTTCTTTCTGCCGTACTTCTTTTGCTTCTTGAATGTTGTTTTGTTGTGGCAAATCTCCTTTGAACAAAAATGAAATTACTTCTTTGTTCACTGCATTTACCATGCCTTTGAACAATTTATAGGCTTCGATTTTGTAAATTACCAAAGGATCTTTTTGCTCATGAACCGCTAGTTGAACAGATTGTTTCAACTCGTCCATTTTGCGCAAATGTTTTTTCCATGCCTCGTCAACTATGGCAAGTGTAATATTTTTTTCGAAATCTGAAATTAAATTCTGACCTTTAGAATCATATGTTTTTTTCAAATCAGTAACTACATTCAAGGTTTTGATTCCGTCTGAAAATGGCATTACAATTCGCTCGTATTGATTGTTTTTATCTTCGTAAACACTTGCAATAATTGGCATGGATTCTCTGGCACAACGCTCCGTTTTTTCAGCATAAAAAGCCATTGTTGCTTTATATGTTTTTCCGGTTAATTCCACTTCGGACATTTTGTTAAAGTCTGATTCTGAAACTGGCGATGTGATAGAAAAATAGCGAATCAATTCGAATTCGAAGTTTTTGAAATCGTTTCCTACTTTGTTATTCGATACAATATTTTCGCAAGTATCGTACATCATGTTGGCAATATCGAGTTTCAAACGTTCGCCATGCAATGCGTGACTTCTGCGTTTGTAAATCACCTCACGTTGTGCATTCATCACATCGTCATATTCTAGAAGACGTTTACGTGTTCCAAAATTGTTTTCTTCGACTTTTTTCTGAGCGCGTTCTATAGATTTTGTCATCATGGAATGCTGGATTACTTCGCCTTCTTTCAAACCCATTCTGTCCATTACTTTAGCCACTCTTTCTGATCCAAAAAGTCGCATTAAATTATCTTCTAAAGAAACATAAAATTGCGAACTTCCAACATCACCTTGACGACCAGCACGACCACGAAGTTGTCTATCTACTCGTCTCGAATCATGACGTTCTGTTCCTACAATTGCCAATCCTCCTGCGGCTTTTACTTCGGGCGAAAGCTTAATATCGGTTCCACGACCTGCCATGTTTGTTGCAATGGTTACCACTCCTGGTTTTCCAGCCTCTTCGACAATTTGGGCTTCTTGTTTGTGCATTTTTGCATTCAAAACGTTGTGCGTTACACCGCGCATTTTTAGCATTCGGCTCAATAATTCTGATATTTCTACAGATGTTGTTCCGATAAGAACAGGACGACCAGCAGCAGAAAGTTCAGATACATCTTCGATTACGGCGTTGAATTTTTCGCGAGTTGTTTTGTATATTAAATCTTCTTTATCATGACGAGACATTCCTCTATTGGTTGGAATTTCGACAACATCTAATTTGTAAATTTCCCAAAGCTCACCTGCTTCTGTTACTGCAGTCCCTGTCATTCCAGCCAATTTGCTGTACATTCTGAAATAGTTTTGCAAGGTTACTGTTGCAAAAGTTTGTGTTGCTGCCTCAATGGTTACATTTTCTTTGGCTTCGATGGCTTGGTGCAATCCGTCTGAATAACGACGACCGTCCATGATACGACCTGTTTGCTCATCGACAATCATGATTTTATTGTCCATGATTACATATTCAACATCTTTTTCGAAAAGTGTGTAGGCCTTCAAAAGTTGTGTTAGTGTATGAATACGTTCTGATTTGATGCTAAAATCCTGAAAAAGTTTTTCTTTTTCTTCGGCTTCAGCATCTTTTTCTAGTTTCATTTTTTCGATACGAGCAATTTCAGTTCCAATGTCAGGAAGTACAAAGAAATTAGTATCCGCAGCGTCAGAAGATAAATATTTAACACCATTATCGGACAATTCAACTTGATTGTTTTTTTCTTCAATCACAAAATACAAAGCCTCATCGACTTTTGGCATTTCGCGATTGTTGTCTTGCATGTATTGATTTTCGGTTTTTTGAAGTAGTTGTTTGATTCCTTCTTCACTCAAAAATTTGATTAATGCTTTGTTTTTTGGTAAACTTCTGTAAGCACGTAACAAATTGAAACCTCCATCTTTTGTATTTCCTTCTTTGATTAAACGTTTTGCTTCGGTTAGAAATCCGTTTGATAATTGGCGTTGTAAAGCTACAAGATTATCAATTTTTGGTTTTAGTTCTGTAAACTCATGACGGTCGCCTTGAGGAACTGGCCCCGAAATAATCAATGGAGTTCGCGCATCGTCAATTAAAACCGAGTCAACTTCATCGACAATGGCATAATTATGTTTTCTTTGAACCAAATCTTCTGGCGAGTTTGCCATGTTATCTCTCAAATAATCAAAACCAAATTCGTTGTTTGTCCCATAAGTAATATCTGCATCGTAGGCTTTTTTACGACCTTCGGAATTGGGTTGGTAATTGTCAATACATTCTACTGTCATTCCGTGAAACTCAAAAAGTGGTGCTTTCCAAGTACTATCACGTTTTGCTAAATAGTCGTTTACCGTTACTAAATGCACACCATTTCCTGTCAAAGCGTTTAGATACAATGGCAACGTTGCTACCAAAGTTTTACCTTCACCCGTTTGCATTTCGGCAATTTTACCTTCGTGAAGTACAATTCCACCAATTAATTGAACATCATAGTGAATCATGTCCCAAGTAATTTCTTTTCCGGCTGCGTTCCATTTGTT
>JAYWEG010000001.1:0-16572 GCA_043779445.1 Bacteroidota bacterium | reverse complement strand
GCAGTTCTAAAAAAATATGTTGACAAAGAAACTAACGAAAATTTCCTAGCTGAAAGTATTGTTTCTCAGGTTGGAATGGGAGCTGGAAATCCAAATGTTGATGTCGGAAACCAATCGGAATCGCCATATAAAGGAAAAGTAACTGTAAATTTTGTTGAATTCAACAAACGTCGGGGTATTGATACGAATAAAGTTTTAGAAGAAATTCGTGCCAAAGTAAATAACATTGCAGGGGCAAAAATCACGGTAGAAAAAGATGCTGCTGGACCGCCATCAGGTTATCCAATAAGCTTGCAATTGTCCGGAACCAATTATGATCAAATGTTGGTCGAAGCTGATAAAGTCATTTCATTCATTAATTCGAAAAACATTTCTGGAATCGAAAAATTGAATATCGATGTAAACAAAGAGTCGCCAGAACTCGAAATGAAAATCGATAGAGTTGGCGTAGGAAGTTTAGGTGCAACTACCGGACAAGTTGGTTTCACGATGCGAAGAGCGATTTATGGTCAAGAAATTTCGAAGTATAAAGATGGAAAAGACGATTATGATATTACAATGCGACTGCAAGAAGACCAGCGAAAAGATGAAAGTGTATTGTTCAATCAACCTGTAACGTTTAGAAATCAGAATAACGGACAAATTATTCAAGTTCCGATTTCGGCGATTTCTACAACCGAAAAGAAATATACGTTCAATCAAATAAAACGTAAAAACTCGAAACGTGTGATGACCATTTATTCGAATGTTTTGACGGGTGCTAATGGCGACGGTATTACAAAACAAATAGAATCAGCTTTGGCAACCGCAAATTACAAAATGGCTGGTGATATCACGTATTCGTTTTCGGGGGAGCAAGAACAACAGAAAAAAGATTCGAGTTTCTTGTTTGGTGCATTACTTTTAGCATTAGCAAGTATCACTATAATTATAGTGTTGCAATTTAATTCCATTTCAAAAACAATGGTGATTATGTTCACGGTTTTATTGAGTTTTTCAGGCGTTTTTTATGGCTATATTTTCTGCAGTATGGATTTTGTAATATTAATGACCATGATGGGAATCATAGCTCTGTCTGGAATTGTCGTGAAAAACGGAATTGTACTAATGGATTTCTTCGTCTTATTATTAGACGCAAAAGTGGCTGATAAAAAGGTGGCTTCACACGACGATTTGACAATTGATGAAATAAAAGAAGTCATTATTGTTTCAGGAAAATCTCGTTTAAGACCAGTTTTATTAACCGCATTAACCGCAATTTTAGGATTAATTCCTTTGGCAATTGGTTTGAATTTTGATTTTTTTGGATTAATAACCGATTTGAATCCGCACTTATACATGGGTGGTGATAATGTGATTTTCTGGGCGCCATTGGCTTGGACCATTATCTTCGGACTAACTTATGCCACGGTTTTAACTTTGGTTATGGTTCCTGTAATGTTTTATTTAGTCAAACGAATGAAATATTGGTTACGGGATCGAGGAAATAAAAACGAAATTAATGCTATCGGAGCTACAGTAAATTAAAAAAACATTAAAAATTGTTAAACCTAAAAGAGGAAATTTTATGTCAAATAAAATTTCCTCTTTATATTTTAGCAGAGAGAAAGGGATTCGAACCCTCGATATGTTGCCATATACACGCTTTCCAAGCGTGCGCCTTCAGCCACTCGGCCACCTCTCTTTTTGTGATTTGCAAATAACTCAAAAATTTATCATTAAAAGAAATTTATTAGTGCTTTTTTATGACATTTCTCCTCGAATTGGAGTTTCGAAAATAGTTTTAAAAACATTTGACCCTACGTTTTGACCAATCAAGTACATTAATTTGGTAATTGCCGCCTCTGTTGTGATATCTTTTCCAGAAATTACACCAATTTTTTTCATTGAAGTACTGGTTTCATAGTCGCCCATGCTCACACTTCCACCAGAACATTGGGTTACATTAATGATGTGTAATCCTTTTTCGATGGCATTTTGTAATAAAGTAATAAACCAATCATTGTTTGGAGCATTCCCAGCCCCATAGGTTTCAAGAACAACTCCTTTTAGATTTGGAATTTTAAAAATCGCGTCTAGAACGGTTTCGCTAATTCCTGGAAACATTTTTATGATGACCACATTACTATCTAATTTTTTGTGAACTTGTAATTTTTTAACATTAGATTTTAAAAGAAAAAAATCTGGATTTAATTTTAAATGAACACCCGATTCTACTAATTGAGGATAATTTGGAGACAAAAAAGCTTTGAAATGTTCTGCATTTATTTTTGTAGTTCGGTTTCCTCGATACAGTTTATACTCAAAATACAATCCAACTTCACTAATTACAGATTTGTTTTGATGTTTTAGTGAAGCAATTTGAATAGCGGTTATTAAATTTTCTTTAGCATCGGTTCGTAAATCTCCAATTGGTAATTGTGATCCAGTTAAAATAACGGGTTTTGATAAATTCTCTAACATAAAACTCAATGCAGATGCTGAATACGACATAGTATCTGAACCGTGAAGCACAACAAAACCATCAAAATTTTCGTAGTTTTCTTCGATAATAGTGGCAATTAAAACCCATTGCTCTGGATTCATGTTTGAAGAATCAATTGGGTTTTCGAAAGAAATGGTTTCTATTTCACAATCTAATTGTTTCAATTCGGGAATTTTTTGAAGTAGTTTACTAAAATTAAACGCTTTGAGTGCACCAGTTTCGAAATTTTTCATCATTCCGATAGTTCCTCCGGTATAAACGAGTAAAATTTTAGACTTGTCCTGCATCTTGTGTTTTTAATACAAATATAAATTTATTTCAATGGACTATTTGATTTTGAAAAATAAAAATTCAAATTGCATTTTTAACCCAAAAAGGATTAATTTTGTATATCAAAAATTGTTTATGAGTTCAATAATAACAAATATAAATCAGTTAAACTTAAATGGTTCCTATTCTTATGCGGATTACTTATTATGGCAATTTTCAGAAAGAGTTGAAATAATAAAAGGTAAAATATTTAAAATGAGTCCTGCACCAAGTAGTTCGCACCAAGATATTTCTATGAATCTAACCCGAATTCTTGATAAATATTTCTATAAATCATCTTGTAAATTTTATGCTGCGCCTTTTGATGTTCGATTAATTAATTATAAAGATAGTACATCGGATAATCAAATACATTCGGTAGTTCAACCAGATCTATGTGTTATTTGCGATAGATCAAAAATTGATGAAAAAGGTTGCATAGGTTCTCCAGATTTGGTCGTTGAAATACTTTCTTTAGGAAATTCTAAAAAAGAAATGGATATAAAATTTGATTTGTATCAAGAAAATAAAATTCTAGAATACTGGATAGTAGATCCTTTTCAAAAAACGGTTTTAATTTATGTGTTAGAAAACGAAAGGTATATTGGTTTGAAACCTTTTTTAATAGATTCAAAAATTGAAAGCCCAACGTTTCCAAAAATTAAATTTTTAGTAAAAAAAGTGTTTGAAATACTTTAAGAAGATTTAAATTTATTCACAACTGGATTCGCATACATATTTAAAAAATTTTCTAATGCAACGGGATTTTCTTCATCTATTTTCATTTCTAAACGTCGTTCGAAAAGCGATTTTTCGCTATCGGAATATTCGTTTTCAAAGCGATTGGTCTTGTTTAGAATATCAAAAGCAATATAATTAGTGGGCCAAAGTTTGTAATTCTTTAAAATAGATTCATCTACAACCTGTGCTAAAGCTAAAATTTGTTTGTTGTTATTGTCATATTCCACTCCGATTTTATCAATTTCTGAATCTAAAATGTCACCAACATGAATATGAATATGCTTTTTTTGCCCCATAATTCCACGTAAAATAGTCAAAAAATCTTCGTTTTTTTCTTTAACATAGGTTTCATTATTTGCTTCGGCAATGAGTTGTGGCATTTTTGAAGCATCTGTTGGATCATATTCATAGGAAATTGAAACGGGAACAATTTTGAGGTTTTTGAGATATTGTATCAAATTTTGTTCGTTATTTCCCATCGCAAGCATTTTCAAAACTCCTGGATTGGTTGTATCATTTCCATCTTTAGTTCGACCTTCACGCTGAGCAATCCAAACCGAACGATTTTCGCGAAGTAGTAATTGCCCAATATATTCCGACATTAATTTAGAACTTTGCAACATTTCACGAGGCGATAAACCACGTTGAACCAAAAAATTTCTGTTGAGTTTCGCCAAAACATTCATAAAGGATCTTTTAACCAAATTATCTCCAATTGCAGAGGCTGTCATCACCAAACCGTGTTCAAAAAGTGCTGCATTTAGTAATGATGTGTCTAAAATTATATCTCGGTGGTTGGATATGAAAAGATAGGCTGTGTTTTTTTTTAATTTCTCAAAACCCGAAGTAGTTAATCCATCCGAAGATCGTTTCAAAACTTGTTGAACCGATTGATAGATAAAATTACATTGAAAATCTCGAATCGAATACGTTCGCAATAATTGTTCTTTCCAAATGGCATCTTCTTGCTCTGGAAAGGTAAAATTCATTACGGCTTTGAGCATTGGGTGATTAATAGAAGAGCGAATAGCATCGTTTATTTCGGCATCGTAAAAAGGTCGAATTGCATCGAATTTTTGCATTTTATTTTTATAAAAATTAAAAAACAAAAGAACTAAATTTTTAATGAATTTATGATAATTTGATGTTAAATCCCAAAAACATCTTTTGAGTTTTGTGTTGTAATCTGAGCAATTTCTGATAACGGAAGATTATAAATTTCGGATAATTTTTGTGCGACATTCAAAATATAAGTGCTTTCATTACGCTTTCCTCGATATGGAATTGGTGCCAAATAGGGCGAATCGGTTTCGAGAACAATGTTTTTGATGTCAATTTGATTTATAAATTGATCTAATTTTCCGTTTTTGAAAGTTACCACACCACCAACACCCAATTTCATATTCAACGAAATGGCTTGTTGTGCTTGCTCAAAAGTTCCAGAGAAACAATGAAAAATTCCGAATAAATCGTTTGATTTTTCTGATTCTAGTATTTCGAAAATTTCGTCGAATGCCTCTCGACAATGAATGTTAATTGGTAATTTATACTTTTTTGCCAAATGAATTTGATGTCTAAAAGCCTTTTTTTGTATTTCTAAAGTGGTTTTATCCCAATACAAATCAATCCCAATTTCGCCAATGGCAAGGAATTTTCTTGTAGATAATTCGGTTTCTACATGTCGTAATTCTTCGAGATAATTTTTTTTGACATAACAAGGATGTAAACCAATCATTAGAAAAATATTTTTTGGAAATTGTTTTTCTAGATCGTACATTGATTTTGTAGAATTCGAATCGATTGAGGGAATAAAAAATCTAGAAACACCAGAATTAATTGCACGCTGTATCGTTTGAGTTCGATCGTTGTCGAATTCTTCGGAATATAAATGTGTATGAGTATCGGTAAAAGTCAAACTAGGAAATTTGAATATTAAATGCGTAAAATTACATTATAAAAAAAAGATTCACAAAACTATATTACGTTGTGAATCTTTTTCGATTTATGAATTATTATTCTACTTCTTTCAACAATTTCAAAACTTGATCATAATCTTCGTAATCAGTTGGAATTGTTTTTAAAATTTTTTTACATTCTTCGGGTTTTTGTTGCTTTAGTTTAGACAATGCCAAATACCATGTTGCGGTATTTTTAAAAGCTGTTTTTCCGGTAGAAAGTTCCTTTAAAATACTTTCCGAATCTGCAAAACGATTGTCTTCGAGTAGCGCAATAGCATAGAAATATTTAATTTCGGGTCTAGGATTATCTTTTAAAACAACTTCAAAGTGAGTAATTGCTTCTTTATAATTTTTACTATTGAAAGCATCTTGCGCTAATTTTAAACTTTTAATGACATCGCCACGTTCCACCATGTTCATGTTTTCGTGTTGGTTGTAATCGTCGTATTTTGGGATAGGTTGATTCATTAACAACAAACCAAAAAACAAAGCAATGGATGCAGCTACCATAAAATACCAAGGTTTAAAAGCTATGATTTTTGATTTCTTTTTAGAGTTAGTTGCTTTCGCGCTATTCTTTAAATTTTCGTTAAAAGATTTTGTTTCAATAGAAAATTTTTGAGATAAATGATACGAAGTTTCTTGGTACAAATCGAATTTTTCTTTTAAATCAGCGTCTTTTTCGAATTTGGTTTCCAATTCAATTTTTTCCTCCAAAGTCAATTCATTATTGATATAATTTTCGAACGATTGATATAATTCTTCTTGCATGACTTTATTTTTTTAATGATTTGTATTGGTTCGATTCTTGAATCATTTGTGTGAGTTCACCTGTGCAAAGCGATTTCTTTTTTCTCGCATAAGCGTAGGAAATATTCAATTTTTCGGCAACCTCTTCCATGGTTTTAGTTTCGAAACTCGTTTTCAAGATTTCTTGACATTTTTCTCCTAGTTTCAGAAACATAAGATCAAAAAGAGATTGTTTTTCTTCGAATAATTCAGTTTGATGTATGAGTTCCAAGGTTGATTCGTCTTTATATACATTGTCATCATCGATTGTTACCTCTTTGTGAGATGTTTTTTTAATTTCGTTTAACCAACGTCTTTTACACAACAAAAAGAAATAGGCATCAAAAGGGCAACTCAATTTTAAATCTTTAATTTTTGCTTGATTATAGATAGTAATCAAGGTTTCCTGAACTATATCTTGTGCTCGATCTTCATCTCCAGAATTGTTCTTTATATATTGAATCACTTTTGGAACAAATTTTTTATAAATAGATTCAATTACATAGGAGTTGTTTTCTGCCAGTCCGTTGATATAAACTTGATCTACATGAATTGTTGCTGCCATAGAAATAAATTTTAACGAAAATACTAAAAATTAGGGTAACAATTATAAAATGCTTTTGATATATGAATGTAAGTCGAAATAAAAACAGATTTACAGGTAACAATATCAAACCTAAATTGATATATCAATATAAAATCAATTAATAAACATTTTAAAATTTAGAAATTATGAAAAATTTAAACAAAATCGGAATTTTAGTACTGGGAACAATTGCCATGGCAAGTTGCAGCAACGAATCGCAAACGGTTTCAGAAACGGCGGCACCAGTTCCTACTCAAGCTCAATTTGCAAATGTTAGAAATGTGGCATTGCAAAATCAAACACAAAATTTTACAATGACTGCAGGAGCAGGATTAGTAACTTTGACTTCTACAAAAGGAGTTCAAATCAAAATTAACGGAAATAATTTAACAAAAAACGGAAACCCAGTTACGGGTAGTATCGATGTAAAATTTATAGAAATTTTCGATAAAGGAACTATGCTAGTGACTAACAAATCAACCATGGGACTCATGTTAAATGGAAATCAGAGTATATTGAAATCTGGTGGAGAATTCTATGTTAATGCAACCCAAGGTGGAGTTCCATTAGTTTCAACAGGAACTATTCAGTTAGTAGTACCATCAAATCTTTCGGCAGCAGCGATTGACAACACCATGCTTTTTTGGGTTGGTGAAACAGCAGACCCAGAAAACATTGTTTGGAAAAGAGATGTTGCAACCCCGGTCGGTGGTACACAAGGAGGAGCAGTTGGGTTTAACCAAGTGGCATATACAGCAAGTTTTGGGAATTTTGGTTGGTGTAACATTGATCGTTTCTATAATGATCCAAGACCAAAAACTCAAATTCTTGCAGCAGTTCCAACAGGATACAACAACACAAACAGTGCAGTATATCTTTCTGTAGATGGCGAAGGAAACAATCAATTGGCAAAATTCGATACTTACAATGCTACAACAATGCAGTTTAGCGAGCACTATGGTCAAATCCCAATTGGTTTAGTGTGTCATATTATTTTTGCAACTGCCGAAGGTTCACAATGGCGTTATGCAATTAAAGCAGTAACTACTACAGCAGGAGCAGTGTATACTTTTACACTTGCAGAAACCACTCTTGGAACCGAGGCACAAATGATTGCTGCTATAAATGCGATTCAATAATTTGGTTAATTATATAGTTTGTTTAGTTTGTTTTTTGAAAAAGCGGTGTTAATTCATCGCTTTTTCTTATTTTTAGGCGTAATCACACATCTGTGACCCAAACCTGACCCGAGCCTGAAACCGCGAATTGGCAAAGCAAAAAAGCGGACTGGCGATGCAAAACTCTAGTATAGACTCATTTAAAAAATGGAATACCGTTTGTAAAGCAATTCGATTAACGTAATTATAACACCAAACAAACAAACTATAAGAATCGCGTACACTCTTATTGAATTATATTTTGAATTATAACTTCTTTTTCTAAATCCTATAAAATAATTGTCAGATTTTAACATCCAAAAAAAAATTAGAATTAGTATGAGTAAAAATATACTGGTGTTTATTAAATTTTGTTTTCCCATTTTATTTTTACTTTTTAAAATAATAGTTACACAAAAATTGTTTGAAACGGATTAATTTTTTGACCAATGCTTTCTAAGGGTGTTGTAATTAATTTTTAATTCAAAAAAAATGGCTCTCGAAATTTGAGAGCCATTTTTGTTTATTTTAAGTTGATTTTAATTTATAAAAATATCATCTATTTGAACAGTAGTTGTTTCTGTTGGTGTTCCAAAATACTCAAATACAAAATAACCAGTACCTGTTAATGAAGCGGGTATGTTGTAGGTTCCTGCTGCCAAAAATCCAGTATCAGATGCACCATTGGCTAAAACAGGTAAATTGATATTGAAATTACTGGTGATGTTAGTGAAATTTGCAGTATTGGTTACAGATCCCGGAGTATAGTTTGCACTAGAAACATAATATACATTTAGTGCTGGTGCTCTAAAAAATCGCAACTGTTTTTTAAAACCAAAATTGTTTGCTGCCGTAAAATCAACCGGAACATAAAAAAAAGTTCTGGCTGTAACGCCACCACCACCAAAAGAGGTCATTTCAATATATTGATTCGCGCTAAAAGATTTAACTTGCCAATATCTTGAATTTACAAAAGCATCATTAATGTATTTTGGAAAGTTAGATTGATTAATAGCATAACTTGTGAAAGGTTCATTTAGAGTTGCTGCAAAAGTTTGAGCATTTCCAACAATTGGTGGGCTAAAATCTACTCTAGGATTCGTGAGTTTTACATCTCTTTCATTTCTGATGATAAGTTGGTAGGTTGAATTAAATTTGGTCAATATACCTCTAATTTTTCCTCTTCCAGAAGGTAAAGGGCTACCTGCAAAACTCGCAAACTTACTTGTTCTTGTTGGCAAAGAAGTAACACCATCAGTAATATTTTCGTTTTTATCAGATGTATCGGTAGGTTTATTTCCATAGGTAGTTCCTTCACTTTCAAACTGTACGTTATCTACTTCTACCAAAGTATTCAAATATAAATCATTATTCAATTGTGCTAGAGTCAGGTTTTTAACATAGGTATCTTCGTTAATAACTGTACAAGTAGGAATTACAAATTTTCCATAATCTAAAGGAGACAATCTCTCTAAAGTGTTAAAAGTACCACTTGGAGCACCTCCAAAGTTTAATCCTCTTGCTCCTCCGGTTGGGTTTGAAGTATATAGATTCTTCATTTTAACATAGACCTTTCTACCCGCTTGCAATTTTTTTGTATAAAGATTATATTCATCTATTGAAATGCTAAAACCTCTGGTTCCATCTAAAGACATCAGAGAAAGTGATTTAAAGAAATTTCCTCCTTCGTCACTCGAAGTTACCACGGCTTCAATTACATCATCCGCCAAATATTGATTAGTAGAACCTGCTGGAGTTGCAGTAAAAACATCCGAAACTTCTTTGTTTTTCACCAAACTCGGCGACACACATTCTTCTGTTGGTTCAGCATAGGTTTCGTTTTGACACCCTTGCAATGAAATTATGGTTAAAACGAATACAAAAATTCTTAAAATTGTTTTCATAATTATATATTTTAAAATTGTAAATAGATGTTTGCTGAATATGTTCTGCCATAGCCTTGAAAGTATTTAGCTCCAAATGGACCAACACCACCAGCTTTTGTATCTTCTATATCAGCTCTGTAATCGGAACTTCTAGATTGTTCAAAACCTCCTGTTCTGTAATTGTAATCTAGGATGTTGTTGACACTCACAAATAGCCCTAATGTTTTCCCTTTTATTCTCCAAGATTTTCCACCTACTAAATTCAAAAGTTGAATGGCTTTAAATTTTTCTTGTTCTAAAAATTTATCTGCTTTTGCTTGATCTACAACTATTTGAGGAAGTGGTGATGTGGGTTGCACAAAATCATAATAACTTTCAGTTCTTTTTAAAGACGAAACATCTAAATAGGTATCAGCAAGATAATTGGCATTCACTCCAACCCACCAAAATTTTGGATCACGATATTCTACCCCAAAAGAATAGGCTTGTTGTGGCATTCCTGAAAGCTTTAATCCTGAAAGTTTTGTCGCTCCTTTGTCGTTATCAACAATTAAACCGGAGTCATCAAAAATTTTCAAATTTGGATTGTTTGTGAATCTATAATCGCCATATGCTGCAACACCTGTCAACTTTATAGTAGAAGTCAATTGATATTCCAAACCAACTTCTACTCCTCTATTTTTTTTGTTAACTCCAGTAACCACTTCAGATACAAAAGCCCCAATACTTTGAATGCTTCCTGGGCTTCCAACATTAATTTGTCCATCTGAATAATAGAAATTAATATCTGTTGAATTTAATGTTTCGTTATAATATCCTGTAAAACGAGCTTTAAATTTTGGAGCTCTAATAATGTAACTCGCGTCAAAACCTTTAATTCTTTCGTTTGTTAAATTTTCTGTTGTTGAATTGTTTACTCGAGCATTTGGAAACACATCTTTTGCATTGGGCGCTTTGGTCATGTAAATGGCATTTATGTCAAATAAATGACGCCCAGTTAACTTGTAGGTAAAACCTCCTTTAAAACCAAAGTTTTCGAATACTTTTTCTTCACTTTTACCAAAAGAATTATTTGGGAAATAGCCATTTCTATAAAAACCTTCTCTTTGGTAGGTTGATTGTGAATAGGTTTGTGCCATGTAGAAATCTGCTTTTTTATAAGTAAATTTGAATTGTGTAAAGGCATCGAATTTAGTCACATTAATGTCATAATTATATCCATACTGATCGTTAACAACTACTTTTCTGTTTGGATTATTCAAATTTGCTTGCTGTTGGTTACCAAATCCAAAATTAATTTTGTCAATGTAATAGTTTCCTCCTAGCAAATCCAACATATTTTTGAAGTTTTTGGTTCTGGAATCATGATAATTTACTCCTGCTGCAATAAAAATATTATCAGATAATTGCGAAGTCAAATTCAAATTCCCTGTGATGATATCTTCATCGTTTCGATCTTCATACAAAACAGTTCTACTTCCATTACTAATATTTTCATTGTTAATTCTATAGATAGTATTCCAATTAATTTGTTTATTGGCTAAAAACACTTCTTTCGAGTCAATTGCAGCCTGAGTGTTTGGAGTAAAAGCACCAGCACTTGAATGCAAACTAGTCCAATAACTAGGCAACTTTTTGTAATAGGTTGGATCGGGATTATCAACCGCATTTCCTTCGAGTCTACTGTTTCCAATTTCACCAGTTTGATAGGATATGGTTGTATTTAAGTTTGTTTTTGGATTAATTTTCCAATAATGAGTTAAAATCAACATGGGTTCACCCGATTTTTTGAAACGAGAATTTCTGCGTTTACCGTCTTGAAAACCCCAATAGGAGTTGTATCGTTCTCCTCCTAAATCAACAACTTCAGCAGTATTTGGTGAGTTTTTATCTCGTAAATTAGTAGCATAAATCGACGTGAGATTCAAACTGTGGTGTTCGTTGATTTTCTTTTCCACACTGGCAAACAATGAGTTTGCTCCATAGTTTGTTCCTTCGAAATAACCTTCATTCGTCCAACGTCTTCCTGCAGAAATTACATAAGCCCAACCATCGCTATTCATACCAGAGGCTTGTGTTGCCATGGCACGATAACTATAATTCGTGTTGGTATTCAAAAAAGAGATTCGGGTTCCAGGTCTGTATATAGAGGCTCTGGTATTAATTTCTTGTGTTCCTGCAATTCCTCCAAATACATAATCCGAAGGGGAAGAGCCATTTGTGAATTCTTGATTTCTGGTGGCGTCATTCAATCCGCCCCAGTCACCATATTGCGGACGACCGTCTGAGGTTTTGTTCATCGAAACTCCATTGATCATGACATTAGCATATTCATTATCAATTCCACGAACACTAAAACGAGCTTGCCCAAAATTAAAAGCTGCAGCTTGCAAAAAAGTATCTCTGGAGGATTGCAATAACCCAAGTGTACTTTCAGAAGAATTACTTTCGGAATTTAATTCCGATTCAGATATTGTTACTGATGACAAAAGTTGTTCACTCGCCCCATCTTCTTCTAAAACTACAGTTCCAAGATCTAAGATTTTTCCTGCCTCAATGTCAACTTGCAACAATAATTCTTTATAGCCCTGACTTTTAACTTGCAAAAGTTGGCTACCTACTGGCACATTCAAATAACTGAACTTTCCACTAGCATCTGTCAATTGAGTTAAAAATACATTTTGGATTGATGTTACTACGTTTTCGAGTGGTTTTTGGGTTTTAGAGTCTATAACAATTCCACTAATTCCTGTCGATTTTTGAGCAAAAACTAAAAAAGTTTGCATTAAAATCAACATACTAAAAATAATTTTTTTCATAAAATGAATATATTAATTGGGGATTTTGCAAGAAGTTTCATTTCTTCAGCGTGCAAATGTACATTATTTAATAATAATTCCTACTTTTGACGAATGTTTTGTATTACACATAACACAAAATTAATATCCTTTTTATGAGAATTAAAGAATTTATTGCCGTTTTAGTTGTTTTTAGTGGAATTTTTTCCGCAAATGCACAACAAAAAAAAGTATATATCCATACGGTTGCTTTTTATAATTTCGAAAATCTTTTTGATACTATAAAAGGACCAAATAATGATGACGAATGGCTTCCGACCTCACCTCAGAATTGGAACTCAAGAAAATACAAGCATAAACTTGAGAATCTTTCTATCGTGCTTTCTGAGATTGGAACAGGCGAAAATCCTAATGCTCCTACTTTTATCGGAGGATGCGAAATCGAAAATCGTGGCGTTTTAGAAGATTTAGTCAAACAGCCTAAATTAGCTAAATTTGGATACGGAATCGTCCATTTTGATTCTCCAGACAAACGAGGAATAGACGTGGCGCTTTTGTATCAAAAAAAACATTTTCAACCTACGAGTTATGTAAATGTTCCCTTATATATCTACAAAAAAGAGGAGAATACTAAAATCAAAGAAAAAAAGGAAGAAGAAGAAAAAACGGACGATGTAATTGCTGTGATTCCAACCGACAGAAGGGTTTATACTCGAGATCAACTTTTAGTTACTGGTTTGTTAGATGGTGAAGAAATTAATATTATTGTCAATCATTGGCCTTCGCGATCTGGTGGTGAGAAAAAAAGTAGTCCCTTTAGGGAAGCCGCAGGCGCTTTAAACAAAAAAATTATTGATTCCATTCAAAAAATAAATCCTTTGGCAAAAGTTATTACCATGGGCGATTTGAACGATGGAACCTATAACAAAAGCGTGAAAGAAGCCCTTGGAGCCAAACTCAAGAAATCGGAAGTTGAAAAATTTGGAATTTACAATCCATTCGAGCAAATGGCGAAAGACGGAATGGGAACTATTGCCTATCGAGATGCTTGGGATGTTTTTGATCAAATCATGGTCGACGAAGAGTTGATTAAAACAGATCGTTCGTCTTTTAGATATTGGAAAGCAGGAATTTACAACAAGCCTTTTATGATTCAGAAAACAGGTCAATACAAAGGATATCCATTGAGACATCAAGCTAACGAAGAAGGATTTAGCGATCACTTTCCGGTGTATATTTATTTGGTAAAAGAAGTCAAATAACAAAAAAGAGGTCGATAAAAACTTACTTTTTAAATTAAAATTTTAATAAATGAAGAATCTAATCTTAGCCTTGTTTGTATTATTTACACTACATTCTTTTTCACAAGAAACCATTAGCACAGATAAAGTTAAGGACAATTTAGATAAACTTGTTTTTGTTGAAGGCAAAGTGGTCTCCATGCGATTGGCGTCTGAAGGGAAAAGTATCAACTATTTGAATCTAGACAAAAAATATCCAGATAATGTTTTTAGTGTGGTTATTACAAATGATTATTTGGTAAAACTGAATATTAAACTCGAAGATTTAAAAGACAAAACAATTATCGTTAAAGGAAAAATAACAGTTTATAAAAACGATCCAAAACAAATTCCACAGATATTTAATCCCGAAAGTATCGAAGTAAAGAAATAATTTTCTTAACCTTAAACACAATCTCAAAAAAATGCCAATCTCAAAACCTTTTAATCTTAATAAGTGGATTGCAGAAAACAGACATTTATTGAAACCACCAGTTGGCAATAAAAATCTTTATGTAGATTCTGGGGATTACATCGTGATGATAGTTGCTGGACCAAATGCTCGAAAAGATTATCATTATAACGAAACCGAAGAACTTTTTTATCAACTCGAAGGTTCCATAAAAGTCGTAATTCAAGAAAATGGTAAAAGAATAGAAATGGAACTTCAGGAAGGCGATATGTATCTCAACCCATCAAAAACGCCACATTCACCAGTTCGAAGCGAAAATTCTATTGGATTGGTAATCGAAAGAAAACGTGCAGGAAAAGGTTTTACCGATGGATTACTTTGGTTTTGCGATAATTGCAACCATAAAATTCACGAAGTTTATTTTGAATTAAATGATATTGAGAAAGATTTTTTACCTCATTTTCAACATTTTTATAATTCAGAAAAGTTAAGAACTTGTGCAAAATGTGCAACAGTAATGGAAACAGATAAGAGATTTCTAAAAGAAAATTTTTAAATTCCTATACTTTAAATAAATGTAAATGATACATTTGCAAAAACAATTCAAATCAAAAATAATGTCAACAATAGCAGAACAATTCGGAATGACCGAAGCACTAAAACAACTTGGAATTTCTGAAATTAATCAGGGCACATCAACAGGAATAAATCATTTTTCAAACGGAGAAATACTCGAAAGTTATTCGCCAGTGGACGGAAAACTTATTGCATCTGTAAAAACATCAACTCCTGCGGATTACGAAAAAGTAATGCAATCCGCAATCGAAGCATTCAAAACCTTCCGGTTAATGCCAGCGCCACAACGTGGAGAAATTGTACGTCAGTTTGGAGAAAAATTACGTAAAAACAAAGAAGCATTAGGTAAACTCGTTTCTTACGAAATGGGAAAATCGTTGCAAGAAGGTTACGGTGAAGTGCAAGAAATGATTGACATTTGCGATTTTGCAGTGGGACTCTCTCGTCAATTACACGGGTTAACTATGCATTCTGAACGTCCAGGACACAGAATGTATGAGCAATATCACCCGATGGGAATTGTCGGAATCATATCTGCATTCAACTTTCCTGTAGCAGTTTGGGCTTGGAACACAGCATTGGCTTGGATTTGTGGTGATGTTTGTGTTTGGAAACCATCAGAAAAAACGCCTCTTTGCGGAATTGCTTGTCAAAATATCATTGCCGAAGTGATCAAAGAAAACAACCTTCCCGAAGGAATCTCTTGTTTAATAAATGGCGATTACAAAGTAGGAGAATTAATGACCAATGACAAACGTGTTCCTTTAATTTCTGCAACAGGTTCAACCAGAATGGGAAAAATCGTAGCACAAGCAGTTGCGGGTCGTTTAGGGAAATCTCTGTTAGAATTAGGCGGAAACAACGCTATAATTGTTACTCCAGATGCAGATATAAAAATGACCGTTATTGGGGCCGTTTTTGGAGCAGTTGGAACCGCAGGACAACGTTGCACATCGACCAGAAGATTAATTATTCATGAAAGTATCTATGACAAAGTTCGTGACGCCATTGTGTCGGCTTATGGACAATTAAAAATTGGAAATCCATTGGACGAAAAAAATCATGTCGGACCATTAATCGATGTTCATGCGGTCGAAATGTATAATAATGCACTAAGTAAAGTAGTTGCCGAAGGCGGAAAAATTCTTGTTGAAGGTGGCGTACTTTCTGGCGAAGGTTACGAAAGTGGTTGCTATGTGAAACCAGCCATTGCAGAAGCCAAAAATGAATTCGAAATCGTACAACACGAAACTTTTGCTCCCGTTTTATATTTATTGAAATATTCTGGATCGGTCGAAAATGCTTTGGCATCGCAAAATGGTGTTGCACAAGGTTTATCATCGGCAATTATGACCAATAATTTACGTGAAGCTGAATATTTCTTATCCGTTCAAGGATCTGATTGTGGAATTGCAAACGTAAACATTGGAACTTCTGGAGCAGAAATTGGTGGCGCTTTTGGTGGCGAAAAAGAAACTGGTGGAGGTCGTGAATCGGGATCAGATGCTTGGAAAATTTACATGCGTCGTCAAACCAATACCATCAATTACACAACAAGTTTGCCGTTGGCACAAGGTATAAAATTTGATTTGGAT